>JAKAXS010000115.1 GCA_021816505.1 Pseudomonadota bacterium | reverse complement strand
ATTCCGCTTAGCTTTGCGCAGGCAAAGGCCACGGATTGAACAAGTCGCCGCTGCTTTTCGTTCCCGTCATACGGGATTTGCGGAGCCGTGGCTCCGAGGGAAGGTATTGATGCGCTGAATGGTAGCGCAGTTTCCCACGGCTTTCGCTCAACCAAGGCGAAAGCATACGCTTCAAAAAGTTAAGACCGGATTGCGACTGCCAAGTGGCAAACAATCCGGTCTTAGAAATGCAAAAGCACCACAGCGTGAGCCGTGGGCTTTTAAAAGCATCGCTTAGCGAGCAACTTCCGTCGAAGCCGGCACTTCAGCGCCGAGCTTCATGGGAACAGCTTCTTCACGACGGCAAGCGCCGAGAGCGATAGCCGTAACTGCTGCGGCGATAAGAATTGCGCCCTTCATGGTATTCTCTCCTGTGGTAGAACGTGTTGGTTTAGGTACAGCGATAATTAGCGAGCGACTTCGGTAGAAGCCGGCACTTCAGCGCCCAGCTTCATCGGTACAGCTTCTTCACGACGGCAAGCGCCGAGAGCGATTGCGGTAACGGCAGCGGCGATAAGAATTGCGCCCTTCATTTTCTTGTCTCCTGATGCTTGTTCGGCAACTAGCCATGTATTGGGGTACCGGCAGCGCTTGTTTTGATCAAGAACTGAGGCCGTTCTCCCCCTGTTTTCCACCCCCAGAGGTGCGAAAATGCAACGCGCCGTTTCGCGGCTGTCACTGTTTGCAAACACGACTGGGCTGTGCACGCAAGAACCTGAACGCACACGGCAAAATGGCGACACTGCCGGACGGCATGTCGTCGCCATTCAGGCATGAAAACGCTTAATGTCCGCTTAAGGTTCGTTTCAGTTCAGGAGCGGCGACCACGCGGGGTCGGAGCCGAACGAGGGAGTCGTCACGACTCGCTCGTTGTAACCGGTCAGATCCACGGAATGGATTCGCGGCCCGCCGTTCGCCCCCTGCGACTCGCGGAAGAACATCAGCACCCGGCCGTTGGGGGCCCACGTGGGCCCCTCATTGTGGAAGCCCTCGGTCAGCACGCGCTCGCCCGAGCCGTCCGGGCGCATCACGCCGATCAGGAACCGGCCGCTGTACTGCTTCGTGAACGCGATGTAGTCGCCACGCGGCGACCAGACGGGCGTCGAGTAGCGCCCGTCGCCGAAGCTGATGCGTTGTACATTCGATCCGTCGGAATTCATGACGTAGAGCTGCTGCGTACCCTCGCGGTCCGATTCGAACACGATCTGGCTGCCGTCAGGCGCATAGGATGGGCCGGTGTCGATTGCCGTGCCCTGGGTCAGGCGACGCTGCTGGCGCGAGCGCAAGTCCATCTCGTAGATCGAGGAATTGGCTTCCGACTGCAGGCTCATGATCACGCGCTGTCCGTCCGGCGAGAATCGTGGCGCGAAGGTCATGCCCGGGAAGTCGCCAACCAGCTCGCGCTGCCCCGTGGCGAGATCCATCAGGAAGACCTTGGGCTGGTCCTTGGTGTAGGACATGTACGTGATGCGGTTGGACGCCGGGCTGAAGCGCGGCGTCAGCACGATCTCGCCACCCTGGCTGAGCAGGCGCACGTTGGCGCCATCCTGATCCATGATGGCCAAGCGCTTGACGCGCTTCTGCTTCGGACCGGTCTCGTCGATGAAGACAACGCGCGTGTCGAAGTAGCCCTTTTCGCCCGTCAGCTGCTGATAGATCTGGTCCGCGATCATGTGCGCGAGGCGGCGCCAGTTCTGCGAGCTGGTGCCCAGGCGCTGGCCCGTGAGCTGTTTGCCGTTCGTGGGGTCCCACAAACGGAACTCGGCCGAAAGCTTGCCGTCCGGCCCCGGGCCGACGCGGCCGACAACGAGGGCTTCGGCGCCGATCTGGCGCCAATTTGGAAAGTTCGGCGCGGCGTTGACGTTCGATACGCGTTCCAGGAACGAGCCGCGGTCGAGCGGCTGGAACAGGCCCGAGCCTGCCAGATCGCTCGTGATGACGTCGGAAATGTCCGCCGCGAGTTTGGGGTCGTCGCCCTCGAACACAGGAATCGCGATCGGGATCGGCGCAATCGTGCCTTGCCGCACCGTGCCGCGCAGGCCGCCCTCGGCCGTGGCGGCACCACCACCGCCGCCGCCACCACCGCCACCACCGCCTGCTGCGGGTGGCGGGCCAGCCGGACCGCGCTGCGGCGGCGGTCCAGCAGGACGCTGATTGCCCAACTGTGAATCGAAACCGCTGGGAGGTGCGGGGCCCTTGTAAGAATCATCGACTTGGGCGCGCGCGCTGCCGGCCATGGCAAGAGCGGTGAACAGTACTGCCAGCACGGCAGTCGAAGCGGATTTTGTCATGCGGCGGAAATCTATTGGTCTTCTCACAAGGATGAAGTCTACGGGATGTATCGAGCGTTTGATTTTGGCTTCAACACATGAATTGGGCCTAGGCGTGTTCTCGAACGCAGCACAGGTGTTTTGCCACTGTGTGCCTTACGCGCACGCTCCTGTCACCGCCGCTTGTTACCGCATCATTTCGCGGGGATCGAAGTCGAACGTGATCTTGCTCCAGAACTGATACTTGTCCTGCGGCAGGTCGAAGGGCGAGCAGTTGATGACAGCGCGCATCGCGGCGTCCGCCGCCTGCTGATACAGCGGGTTGGACTGGGCGCCCTCAAGCTGCGGCTCTCCTTCGAGTGAGCCATCCTGGCGCAGACGCCAACTGACCGTGACGACTGTCGTTTCGATGCCACCGCCCGCACCCGGCAGGCGCCAACAGGCCTTCAGCTGCTGGGCGACGCGGCTGTTCAACAGGTCGGCCTCACGCACGGACAGGCGATTGGCGTTGCCCTCGCGCGCGCCGGCCGTCGGGCCGGTGTAGTCGGTCTGCGTTTCCGGCGGCGCGGCTGCGTTCGGCGCGCCGCGCTTGTCGGGCGTCTTGTCGAGCAGGGCCGCAAGGCGGTCAGCCTCGGACGCCTTCTGCTTCTTGAGATCTTCTTCCTTCTTCTTCTTCGCGACGGCGAGCTTCTTCTGCTTTTCCTTCTCTTTTTTCTTTTTCTCGTCCGCCTTTTTCTTCTCCTCGGCTTTCTTGAGGTCTTCCTCTTTCTTCTTTTGCTCTTCCTCGGCCTTCTTGCGCTCTTCCTCTTTCTTGGCTTCGTCGGCCTTGCGCTGTTCTTCGGCCTGCTTCTCCTCCTCGGCCCTTTTCAGCTCTTCCGGCGTCGGGCCGGGCGCAGGCTCGGGCGGCAAGGCGGCGAGCTTGTCGGCGATCGGGTCGCTCTTGGGCGGCTCAGGCGCCTTCGTTTCCTCAACCTTCGGCGGGTCCGGCTCAGGGGGCTTGGCCTCTTCCTGAGGGGGCGGCGGTTCCGCAGCCGGCGGCGGGCCATCGACGGGCTTCGGCTTGTCCGCCTCCTGCTTGGACATTTCCGTCGGCGGCTGTTCTTTCGGCTTGGCGTCGAGTTCGGTCGAGTTGACGTCACCCTTCTTCAGCGCGGTCAACTCGGACGGCGTGATCATCGACACTTCGATGGTCGGCGGCGGGGTGGCTTCGAGTGGCGGCGTGTAGAAGATGTGGAGGAACGACCACGCAATCACTGCTGCGTGGAGCAAAAACGATAGGGGCACACTGAGGCGCATGTCGCCCCTTAGCCTCCGCTTTCGCTCTCGCTGACGAGAGAGATCTTACGGAATCCGCCTTCGTTGATGCGGCCCATGACCTTGAGAACGGCGCCGTAGTCGACGCCCTTGTCGCCGCGCACGAAGACCTGTTCGTCGAGATTGTCCTTGGCCATCGCCTTGAGCTTGGTGGCGACCTCTTCGAGCGGCACCGCCGCGTCGGCGATGTAGACCTCACCGCTCTGGCGAACCGACACGATGACGGGCGTCTTCTTGCTTTCCAGCTGCTGTCCTTTGGACTGCGGCAGCTCGATCGGAACGCCGACCTGCAGCAGAGGGGCTGCGACCATGAAGATGATCAGCAGCACCAGCATCACGTCGACGAACGGCGTGACGTTGATTTCGGACATCGGCGCGTGCTTGCGCCCGCGGCGGCGACGGCCGGTCTCTTGATGAGCTGCTTTGACGCTCGCGCCCATTCGGCTTAGCTCCTGACGTCGATCTGACGCGAAACGATGGCGGCGAATTCATCCGCGAACGCTTCGAGACGTTGAGAGATACGCGAACTGTCCGCCGAAAATTTGTTGTAAAACACGACGGCCGGAATAGCCGCCATCAGACCCAGCGCGGTTGCGAAAAGCGCCTCGGCGATGCCGGGCGCCACGACGGCGAGATTGGTGTTCTTGGATACGGCGATGGCCTGGAACGAGGTCATGATGCCCCAGACAGTGCCGAACAGGCCGACGAACGGCGCGGTGGAGCCGACCGTCGCGAGGAACAGCAAACGGCGATCGAGCCGTTCCATCTCGCGGGAAATCGTCACGTCCATCACCTTCTCCACGCGCAGCTGGATGCCGCCCATGGCGCGAATGTTGCCCTCGACCGAGCGTTTCCATTCGCGCATTGCGGCCACGAACAGGGCGGCCATCGTGATGGTTCGACCGCGCGAGAGACCGCCGTACAGCTCGTCCAGTGACTGGCCGGACCAGAAGGTCTGTTCGAACTTGTCCGCCTCGATACGTGCCGTGCGGAAGGCGAACAGCTTTTCGATGATGATCGCCCAGGACCATACGGAGGCGAGGAGCAGACCGATCATGACGGCCTGAACCACAGGCGAGGCCATCATGAAGAGGCCGATGAAGGAGAAGCCACCCGAGTGGGCAGCGTCGATAGGTGCTTGGGTCAGTTCAGTAGGGTTCATGTCTCAACCGTCGTTCGAACTGCTTCGTTCGGACATCTATGCGGGAACTATGTCGCGATATGCCTGCGCCCTGAGCGGCGCGCACGCGAATATGCGCGTGCCTCCCCGCTCGATCGGCACCGCAGAAGCTCTGCTTGTGAAAAGCCCCCGCACCAATCAGGCATGTTGCCGCGCAATATGACCAAACAAGGGCTTATGCTCAGTTTGGCCGAGGGGTTGAGGCCTAAACACTTCAGCTGCGCGAGAGATCGGAGCGCGCGACGCGCTAAGGTTGGCGCACGCGACGGAGTTTTTGAATCGCTCTGCTCGCGTCAAATCGAAGAAGCTCGGAGAGATGCAAAAATTCCACGACGTCGATGCGTCGCTTGCCGCTTTCCAGGCGCGCCACGAACGACTGATATTCGCCAAGCTTCCGAGCCAAATCGGCCTGGGTCAGCCCCGCCGCTTCCCGACTCTGAACGAGCAAATCAACCAGCGCCCTCTGGCGGGGCGTTCCTAAGGTCTTGGTCAACTTCAGAGTCCCATCAAATTAACCTGATTTGAAATATTCCAATCATCAGTGTAAACGAAATAAGAATTCCTCATCGGGTTCATCAGTTTATCTGATTAAAAATTGTGCAGCGTTCAGGAAGGCGTAGTCTTTTCGAAGGCCTCGCGCACAACTGCCGAAAGTCGCAGGGGCTTTCCCGAAACGCTGACGAGCACAAGAGTCACGGTCGCCTCGAAAAGACGGGCGCCGTCGCGCGTCACGGTCTGGTCCAGCGTGACGGAAGCGCCACCCAACTCGCGCACGCGCGTCTCCACCTGAAGGACATCGTCCATCTTGCCGGGGCGCATGAAATCCATGTTCATGCGGCGAACGACGAAGGCAGCCGGTTCGTGGCTGTCTGTCCCGTCGATCAGGCGGCGCGCGTCGGTCCCCAGAAGCCGCAGAAAGTCCGACCGCCCGCGCTCACACCAGCGCACATATGAGGCGTGATAGACGACCTGGGCGAAGTCGGTGTCTTCGAAGTAGACGCGGACCGGCAGGATATGGCGGCGGCCCTCGGCATCGTCGACGATACGTCCCGCGAGGTCCGGCCAGACGGAATTGTGAGAAGACATCAAGGGACTCGTTTGGTTGCTGCGCCGAATTTCACATGATGCCTTGCTCAGAAGTGCAAAGGCATGCAATGCGTCGGCTGTCTTTTGCAGGAGAGTTCCCCTTTGTCACGAATTGTCTCGCTCGCCGCAGCACTGACCCTGACACTTACCGTCGGCCTGCCGGCCGCCATGGCGCAGGACGCCGCGCCGGCCACCAAGGCTATCGTCAACGGCGAGGCCATCACGAGCGACGCGCTCGAGGCGCGCCAGTACGACCTCATCGGCAAGGATGCCATCGTCAAGCCGGTTCTGGACGAATCGCGCCAGCTCAGCCGCACGCCGGCGGTGGCGCAGGATCTCAAGGGGTTGATGGCCGCCGTGGTTCAGGAAAACCCGGAAGCTACCAAAGAGCAGATCATGGCGATCGTGGGCGAGAAATCCGTCGCCTACACGCAGACGCTTGCGGTGCGGCGCGTGAAGCCGAAGCTGTTCGCTGAGGTGGAGGCGAAGGCGCTGCACGAGTTGATCGACGAGCAGTTGATGCTGCAGGAGGCCAAGCGCCAGAACGTGACGATCGACGATGCCGCCGTCGACAAGGCTGCGGAGGCGACGGTCAAGCGTGCCGGCGCTGCGGACGAGCAACTGCACAAGTTGCTGGTCGCGTGGGACAAGCGCGCTCTTCCTGGCGCCAAGGCCCGTATCAAGGCCGCGATGGCATGGCGCGCCGCGCTCAAGGCGCGGCTCGGTGCGGAGACTGACGACGCGACGGCCGCGAAGGAGTTGGCGGCTCTCAAGCAGAACGCAAAAATCGAGAAACCTTGAACGGCCGCGGGCGTCAGCCCGTGCCCGACTTGCCGTCGGGCCGGCCGTCAGAATTCCCGTCGCTCTCGTCAGTGTCGGTCGCCTGGTCGAACAGCGAGAATTCAGCCGCGCCCCGGCCCGGGCCGGTTAAGCCCAGGTGCCGATACGCCTTGAGGGTCAGCACGCGGCCACGCGGCGTGCGGCCCACGAAGCCTTGCTGCAGCAGATAGGGCTCGACGATTTCTTCCAGCGCATCGCGCGGCTCGGACAGCGCGGCCGCCATCGTTTCGATGCCGACGGGACCGCCGTCGTAGTTCTTGGCGATGCAGTTCAGGTAGCGATGATCGAGCGCGTCGAGCCCCTCATTGTCGACTTCCAGAGCGCGCAGTGCCTTGTCGGCGACCTGCGCGTTGATCACATCGGCATTGGCGACGGCCGCGAAGTCGCGGACGCGACGAAGAAGCCGGCCGGCGATGCGCGGCGTGCCGCGGGCGCGGCGCGCGATCTCGGACGCGCCGTCCTTGGCCAAAGGCGCACCCAGCACGCGCGCACCGCGTGTGACGACGCGCTCCAGCTCCTCGGTGGTGTAGAAGTTGAGCCGGACAGGAATGCCGAAGCGATCGCGCAGCGGTGTGGTCAGCAAGCCGGCACGCGTGGTGGCGCCGACGAGCGTGAACTTCGCCAGATCGATGCGCACCGACCGCGCGGCCGGGCCTTCGCCGATGATCAGATCGAGCTGGAAGTCTTCCATCGCCGGGTAAAGGATTTCCTCCACCGCCGGATTGAGGCGATGGATCTCGTCGATGAAAAGAACGTCGCGATCTTCAAGGTTCGTCAGAAGTGCTGCGAGATCGCCCGCCTTTGAGATCACCGGACCGGACGTGGCGCGAAAACCGACGCCCAGTTCCTTGGCCATGATCTGCGCCAACGTCGTCTTGCCCAGGCCCGGAGGGCCGGCGAACAGCACGTGATCCAGCGCATCGCCACGCGCCTTCGCCGCCTGGATGAACACCTTGAGGTTCGACCGCGCCTGCTCCTGCCCGATGAACTCGTCGAGCGACTGCGGGCGAATCGAGGCCTCCAGCGCGTCCTGCTCGCGCTTCTGCGATGTTACGAGGCGATCTTCGGTCATGTTTTGTTCGTGCCGCTATTCGCCGGTGGCGTCAAGGGAAGTGCAGCACTCCCGCCGATACGTGCGGCCCGAGCAGCGAGATCGGA
>JAKAXS010000114.1 GCA_021816505.1 Pseudomonadota bacterium | reverse complement strand
TTCCGATCTACGCAGGCGGAGGCGATGGTGCGGCACATGGTCGAGGGAATGCCCGGGACCGGATCGTGATCGCGGAGCTGCTCGTCTTCGATGTCAGCGTGTTCGCTGCCGTCTTTCCCCGCCACGCCTTCGTCATTCGTTGTCGGAGCTTTCCCAGCAACAACTGGCTGTCGGTGCCACCGGGCGAATGACAACGGGCAGTGGCCTTAAGCGACCGGCACGCCAAAGAGAGGACTGAATCATGGACGGGGCAGATGTCTTTTTCGTCGAGCGTACCGAGCGCGTCGCGCTGTTCCTGCGGCGCTACAGCCGCGGCGATCGAATGTGCGGCAAGAGCGATAGAGGCTACTGCAACGGGCAGGTATTCTTCTGCGAGGCCCCGGCCGCGCGCGATGAAGAGGGATATCTGCGCGACGTCAATGCCGACAAGCCGGCGCATACCGATCCACGCTGGCCCAAGGCCTGCGATGCCTGCGGTACGGCGTTCGCCGAGGATGATCCGTTTCAACTTTTCCAGGATCAGATCATGCGCGCCGCCGACGGCCGGGAATTCCGCCATCGCGAATTGCCGCCCGGCGCCTGCTACGATGCGTGGTGGGACCCGACGAAGGGTTCGGATGGACGGTCGCTGGTCGTCATCCTCCCGACGAAGCGGCCATGGCACATCGATCACCGCGCCAGCAACTGCTCGATGCCTGATGACAAGGTGCATCGGTGCTGGGTCCGGCACGGCCGTCCTGAAGACGGCACGCTGCACGTCGACAAGAACGGCCACACGTGCGCCGCCGGCGCCGGCTCGATCGCGGCGCCCGGCTATCACGGCTTCCTGCATCACGGAAAGCTGACGGCGGGTTGATGTTCGTAGCGTGACGCGTAGAACCTCCGGAAGCCCGTCGCGGATGCATCCCCGCGGCGGGCTTTTTTCATTTGTGCTCGGAGCGCTTGTCCCGCGCCAGCGACCGGGCCTGTTCGATCGCCTGATCCCGGGTCAGGGCGTCCGGCCCGAGCCGCCGGCTGGCGTCGTCATCCCAGTAGAAGAATTTGTTCCCGCCAGGCCAGCGGACCTCATAGCTGCCGCAGCGGAGGCTGGAGCCGTCGGCGAGCCGGGTCTCGTGGGGGATGATGCGGACGGGGTCATCTTGCGCCATCGGAATTAGTCGTGAACGGAGCGGCAACCGACTGTGCCGACTTTTGTGTCGGCGGAAACCGCTTCTATCCGCGCCATCTGCGGCAACTGCGGTTCGCTATTTCAGTCCGCGATTTTTATTAAGTCATTGAAAACGTAGGATGGCGGAGCCGGAGGGATTCGAACCCTCGATAGGCCTTTACAAGCCTATAACGGTTTAGCAAGACGGACAGAGCGTCGAGTTCGTATATCTGCCAAATGATTGAAAAAGCTTGCGATAATTCAGGTTCAAGCGCTTTCAAACCGCTCTATCTGTGCCGGCATTTGTGACGGGCCAGCCTTGGCCCTGGCCGCTTCCTCCGGCGTCAGGTAATCGAGATAGATCTCCGTGGTGGTAATGCTCCTGTGGTTCAGATGCTGCTGCAAGGCGTAGATATTGCCGCCGTTTTTCAGATACCAGACCGCGTAGAAGTGGCGCAGGTGATGGAAGGTCATGGGGCGGAATTCCCGCTTCTCGGCCTGTGCCGCTTTTTGTGCCGCCTTGACCAGCTCGTTGAAGCGCGCCGAGACGTTCCGGTAGGGCTCCCCGTTGCCGTGCCAGAACAGCCATTTGCCGGTCAGGTGCGCCGGGATCGAGCCCATGACCGCCCAGGCGGCCTCTGAGAGGCTGATGGTGCGGATCTCGTTGCCTTTGCGCCGGATCGTCAGTTGCTTCCGATCGCGGTCCAGCAGCCTCCGCTCGGCCGTGACGAGTTCATCCTGCCGGCAGCCGGAATCCCGGGCCGCCTCGATCAGCTTGGCGAAGTTGCCGGGCGCCCGGGCGATCACATAGGCGATGTCCTCGGCGAGCGGCAGCACGATCGGGTCGCGGCGCTCCTTCAGCTTCTTAAGCCGGCGTAAGGCGGGATTGCTCTCGTCGCGCCAGCCTTCCTCGATCGAATACTCGATCACGCTGGACACGGCTGTCAGGTCGCGGCGAATCGTGGCCGTGGTGACGCCGGCCCCCCTCCTGGTGGTGACGATTGCGGCGATGGTGGCCTTATCGATCTCATCGACATAGAGCGGGGTCAGGATGGCCTCCAGCTGCCCCAGCGAGACCGCGTAGCGCTCCGCCGTTCTCGCGCCCACCTGCGTCACAATGTGGCTGGACCAGGCTGTAAACGCCTCCTGATAGGTTTTCCGGTTCTCCCCGAACCGGGCAGCGCCTATCTCGCGGTCGCGCCACTCGCGCGCTCTTTTCCGCGCAGTCGGGCCATGGCTTGTCGATAGGCTGCCTCGGAACTCCTTGCCGTTGACCTGGAAGCGGGCCCACCAGATGCGGCCACGGCGGAACGTGTTGGTTGCCGTGCGGCCATCGCCTTCGTCTCCGCGCTTTGCCACGGTTTACGCTCCCCCTCGAAGTACCAGCGCCGGAACTGAGCTTCGTCGAAGGTCCAGCACTTGAACCGCTTCACCGCCCCTGGGATGTCCCCGCGCGCAGCGGCGGCTTGCAGCGTGCGCTCGCATTCGCCGGAGATGGCAACCGCGGCGGCCATTTTGATTCGTTCCGGGGTAATGGCAAGGGGTTGACGGGTCATTTTACCGGAATTCCTCCAACAGGAGGCACTTCATCTTGTGCTCGTTTGATGAAGGAAATGATCTCTCGGCAGTAGCTGAACCACTCGCCTTTGACCCGGAATTTGTCGAAGTGATTGTGCAACAATCGCTCGATTCCGGCATCAGCAGGGAGAACGAGAAGCGGTATGGCCGCATAGGGTGAGTCGGTTTCAATCTTGGGAAGCCGGCCCTCCCAATTCTCCGACCGGCCAATTTTGATTCTGTCGCCCGATTGAACGAAATAGACAACCGGCATTCTTCTGAGCCGACGACGTGCCGGCTTTGCGGGCGACTTTGGCGCGTCCGTTTGTTCGGAGGCCGACAATGCAGCGAGTCTCATTCGTGCCCTCAACCGCACATCGTTGGCCGCGTCTATAGCCGCCAGTTCCCGCTCCAGCCGCTCATAGATCGGCGCCGCGCGCGCCGCATCCTCCGGGCTCCGCCGTGCGAGGACGTCGGCGAGAATGTTCAAGGCGTTCTCGACGCGCTCGCGGGTGATGGGGCCGGGGTTGAGCATGTCAGCCGGCGCCTTCGCGTCGCTGGGTTGATCCCGTCGTCTCGGTCCGCACCAGCATCGGCCGTGTCCGCGGCGGCGGATGCAATTCGTTCATCATCGCCGCCAGGCGCTCGCGATCGTACTGTTCCAGCCACGCGTCATCGCTGAATGAGCAGCGGGAGATCACCGGCAGGATCAGGACGGTCGCGGTCATGGCGTTGCCTTTCCTTCCCTTCTCACACGGCGCCGGCCGGCGTACCTTCTGCGATACGCAACGCTGCAGAAGGTGAACCGTCGCCGCTCCGCCGAACCGGATGCAGTTGATCGTTCAGGATTTGCGCGCGGCCGCTGGCGGTCAGGCGATCGACGACGGCCTGCGAAATCCGTCGTGTGCCAAACCGCCAGCCGCCGCGCTGGCGCCGCTGAAAGGGGCTGAGTTTCAGCATGCGCAAGACGTGGTAGTCGCTCCAGAAGGCTGCGCTCATGCCCGCCTCCGCACCGGTTCGCCGGTAGCGCGGACGACGACCGTGCCGTCCATCTTTCGCTTGAGGACATCATGGCGACCGCCGCGCATCGGCGGGCCCTTGCGCAGCTTGATTCCGCGGTGGCGGGCGCGCTTGCGGTAGACGCGCGACTTTTCGGCGACGTCGGCGGCCGTCTTCTTCGGGTGATGCTCGGACAGCCAGGGCTTCAAGTTGCTTTCCCTGCGCTCGCCGCCGTTGATGATGGCGATAGTGTCTTCGGTGTCCCACGGTTCGCCGGGGCGGATTTCACGATTGCAGCCGCACTGACAGCGACCGTTGTATCTGGTGAAGATGCGGTCGCGGACGCGGGGCGGAACGGATGCGTCCGGAGTCTTGCCGATCCATTCGTCGAGAGAGCGTGGCATCACACCTCCCGTTCAGGTTCGGGAAGATCCCGCCCGGCCGCTTCTCTCACGCCATCCCGGGGCTGGCGCTTGAGAAGCGAGCCGGGCGGCACCACCGCAGTGATCCTCCGGTTGGCGGTGGGATTGTTGAGGGCGTGGGCCATCCAGCGGTCGCTGATCATGGCGCGCACCTCATGTCGTGCGACATGGCGTCGGCGCCGCAGCGCGAGCAGGTGACGGACCATCCGGGCGCGTTGCGTTCGTCCTCGCCTTCTTCCAGGCCGATCGGCTTTTGCGGACCGTCCCAGATATGCTGACAGGGGCCATCAGGGCAGGCGCAGTAGCAGCCGTGCATATGGGATGCGTGAAATCCAACCTTTGCCGGGTCCCACCCGTGCTTCTCACACAGGGCCTTCACCGTCTCGGCAACGGCCTCGTCGCGCTTGCGCGCCAGCTCGGCAAACTCTTCGTCGGTCGGGCGAGGTTTAGCACTCATGGCGCCGACATCTCCCGCGCCACCGCCGCCTGCACGGCGACTTGCCGCGCATCCTCCCAGAGCCGCGCGACGTCGAACGAGGCGTAGCCCTTGCCGAGCAGGGCGCGGATCACGTCGGGCTTGTCGCCGGTCACGTTGAGCGCGACCAGGTCGTCGGCCATGCGTCGGACGGTGTCTTCGCGGCGCGCGGCCGGATCGAGCAGCGGGCCGTCGAGCAGGCGGAAGGGATGACTTGTCATGGTGTCACCGGCCGGTTGAAATCGGGTAGAGGAAGTGGTTGCGGTGGAAAGCGATGATTGAGCGGTCCGGCTTTCAGATTGGCGCGGTAGTCGTCGAGCCGACCGGGCAGATCGTTGGTGCCCTGCGCGTCGATCTCGGCATCTTCATCGAGAAAGCATTGCTCGCACAGCGTGAATGCCCTGCCAGTCGGCGAATAGATGCCGCTCTCGCCAAGGCAGTCGTGCATCTGATCGACCTTGATCCGGCAACGGGCGCACATGTGTCCGGTGGCGTAGTCCATCACGTGGCGCTCCGCGATCCGCGCAACTCCGCTCGGATCTCCATCCAGAGCTTGCCGAGCATGTTTTGCCCGTCGCGGTTCGGACCCCAGCCCCAGAAGTCGTCGCGCCACGAGTCCTCGATCAATTCGCGGTCGCCGGTCGCGAGCAGCTTGCGACGGACGTATTCGTGCTGATTGACCTTGGCGCGAAGGATGGCGCGCATGATGTCCGTCTTGACCTCGTCCCAGTCGGGACGGCGTGCAGCCTTGTTGGCTTCTGCGATTTTGAATGCGGCGTGGGCGGACTCTGCGCGGCGGATGACATAGCATTGGTGACATTCGTGACCCCCAACGATGCCGACCTCGTTCATGTGCGCGAACTTTTCCCAGTGGTAGGCAGCCTCCGATGTGTCGAAGCGCCAGCCAGCCCAATTCAGGGTGAAGGCTGAGAAATTCGATAGGACGTAGAAGTCCTGTTCGTAAAAGAAAACCTGCGTGTCGGTGTCGAGCTTGCGGTTAACAGTCTCCTCGACGATCCCCCCAGCCGCCAAGCAGACTTGCCCGCGGCAGTAGGGGCAGAAGTTGGGCTTGACCGTAGTCAAAACCTCGCCCTGGCAATTTCCGTTCGCACATATCCAGAGGGTTCTAGTCATTGCCATGCAATCCTTGCGCAGTGGCAGCACACGACGTCGCTGCAGCAGGCGATGAAGTCGTGGCCGGCCGGGTTAAGACAGTCATGGTCAATCCCGAATGGATCTGCCGGCGTGCAGGTCGGAAGCGGCGCGGGATCGAGCAGGAACGTTCGCTCCGTGGTGCGCTCGTAGGTTTCCAGAAGGGGCATCGGCTACACCTTAACCTGAAAGCCGGCAGCGTTGCGGTGCCCGCCGCCACCAAGCTTCTTGGCGATCTCGGAAACGTCCATTCGGCCATCCTCAGAGCGAAGCGACCATTGGATCATCCCGTCGCCGCGCCGAAACCAGCACGCGGTGAAGGCGGCCTCATGAAACTGTGAAAGCATCGCGTGTGCGACGTCGCTGGCATAGTGGTACGGAACGTTGACCACGGGCACGAAGTACCCGCCGACGTAGTCCCAATAGGCATCGGCGATGAACTTCTGGATATTGGCGTTGTGAGCGCGCAGGATGCTCTCGCCCTCTGCGACCAGATCATCGACCCTACAGGCCATCTCGTTCCACGTTTCGAACGTCATCGGGTAGGTGCGCAGCGCCGCCGAGAACCGCTTGGTCCGATCGCCATACGAAAAACGCCAGAGGTCGCGGTCTTCGATCAGCGAGATCAGGTTCGGCGGCGGATCATTGTGCGGGATGTGGTGCGCGAAATCCCACGCCATCCGTGCTCCCGATTGCTGCATGTCGAACCATGCTATGACCGGCGGCCATCCCGACATCGCGTTATAGCCGAGCAGATCGTCGACGTTCTCGGCACGCACTGCGTGATCCACCTCCTTGCCTGGCTTGAAGATGAAAGGCGCAAGATCGGCTTCTGCGGTTTTGTGGTGGTCGATGATGACGATCGACTTGGCTACCTGTGCCATCGCGTCGATGACAGGCCGCTTGTAACTGAAGTCGACCATCAGGACGTTCCGACCCTCGACGCCAACAGGGTCTTTGCCGTACACGCCCGGCACATAGGCAACCTCGTATCCCCAGCGCCGCCAGATTGCCCAAGCCGCGCCGAATCCGTCGTCGCAGTTGCCGTGATAGATGCAGAGGTCAGGCTTCCACATTGAGTTTCTCCGCTGTGTGGTTGTCGTGACGCGCCATCGCGCCCCTCAATTCGGCGAGCAGTGCCTCGTACTGTTCCGCGGTCGGGCGGCCGACAAACGCCCGGACGTGCGCGGCCATCACGGCGCGGTGCTCGGCAAGTGCGACGTCGGCTTCCTGCTGGCTGGTCATGCTGTCCGTCCTGCCGCCATCCGGCGGGCGATCATGTTCATTGCTTCCTGCGGATCGTCGTCGCCCATCATGAAGTCCTTGCGGCCTTCCGGATCGTCAGTGTGGCGGACAAGGATTGTGATCTTCGCGCCTGGCTTGAAGTACGACTTGATCCGGTCGAGATGGTCGGAAACGTCCTCGGTGACTTGTTGGAAGCTCATGCTGCCTCGCAAGCGATCGGGGTTGGTTTGCAGGCTTCACAGCGCTCGCGATCACGACGCTGCAGATACTCGTGGAACATCTCAGGCTGCGGCCCGTCGATCGCCTTGCCGACGGCCGACATGATGCAGTGAAGCGCCCAATGCCTGGGATCGGTGCCGCGATACATCGTGTCCGTGCGCAGGATGTGGCTGCGCTCGGCCAGCTCGCGCGCCGCGTTCATCAGCGCCGCCAATTTCTCGGCGCCTTCCTGCGTCGCACAGGCCGATCCGACGAACTCGGTGTCCCAGTAGCCCGGGCCCGTCATCCGCCAGATGCACCAGCCGCGGACGTCGCGGGCGACGAAATCGCCGACCTTCGGGCGCGGCTTCTCGATGGGCTTTGTGCGTTTCATGCTCCGCTCCCTAGTGCAGCGGCGACCGCCACCGCGGTGATGAAGAGAGCGACCGCGGCGAAGTCGCGAAGGTCGGTCACGTCGAGATGGTTGAGGAAGTGTTTCATGCGTACACGTTCCTACCGCCGCTCCACGTCGGGCGATTGTTGGAATGTCCGCTCATCCGCTCGCGCGAGCGTCTCGCCGTCTCGATGGCATCCTTGAGCAGGACGCGTTCGGCGGGCGTGTAGCGATCCCAATCAAGGATGCAGGGCGCGAGGCCCTTCTGCTGGGCCATGCTGCGGGTCATCGTTACGACG
>JAKAXS010000113.1 GCA_021816505.1 Pseudomonadota bacterium | reverse complement strand
GATCTCTCGGCGACGATGCGCTCGGCCACTTCCTTCTGGAACATGAGCGCCATGCGATCCCACCAAGGCGGCCACGGCTCCGTTTCGAGCCAGCCGACGAGCAGCATCGTCGCGATGCCGTAGGGCAGGTTGGCAGCGATCGTCACCGGACCGTGGACAGGGCCGATCAGGGAGAGCCAATCGGCAGTGAGTGCATCGCCCTCGTGAACGGTCAGTCTTCCGGGGTAGGCCGCGCTGACGTCGGCAAGCGCGGAGAGGCAGCGCGCATCGCGCTCGATCGCGACGATGCGTTCCGCCCCCTCCATCAAAAGCGCGCGCGTCAAGCCGCCGGGGCCGGGCCCGACCTCGACGACGGTGCGGCCCTGCAGCGGGCCCGCGGCCCGTGCGATGCGGCGCGTGAGATTGAGATCGAGAATGAAGTTCTGCCCGAGGCTTTTCTTCGCGGCGATCTCCTGGTCGCGGATCACATCGCGCAGTGGCGGCAGGCCGTCGGGGCTTGCGCCCGCGCGCGTGTCTCTCGGTTGATCGTCTGCGCCCATCGTCATGCACCCCGTGCCGCGCGACGGCGAGCACTCATGTCATAAGCCATGCGGCAGGCCGCGATGAAGCTTTCCGGCGATGCCGCACCTGTACCGGCGATGGCGAACGCCGTCCCGTGATCCGGCGAAGTTCGCACGAACGGCAGTCCGAGCGTGACGTTGACGCCTTCGTCGAACGCCAGCGTCTTGATCGGGATGAGAGCCTGATCGTGATACATGCAGATGGCCGCGTCGTACGTCTTACGAGCTGCCGCATGAAACAACGTGTCCGCGGAATGCGGCCCGCTGACAGCCAGGCCCTCCGCCCGCAGCTCTGCAATGGCGGGCGCAATAATGTCGATCTCTTCACGCCCTATGCTGCCGTCTTCGCCCGCGTGCGGGTTGAGGCCGCACACGGCGAGCCGCGGATCGGCAATGCCGAAATCCTGTCGCAGCGCGTCGTGCGTGATGCGAACCGTTTCCCGTATCCGCTCTCTGGTGATCGCCGCCGGAACGTCCGACAGCGGGATGTGGATCGTCAACGGCACGACACGGAGCTGATCGCAGGCCAGCATCATGACCGGTCGATAGCTCCGTTGCGGCGCATCTTGCCCGGCGAGCGATGCCAGGAACTCCGTATGACCGGGGTGCTTAAAGCCCGCCTGATACAACACGGATTTCGCGATGGGATTGGTCACGATTGCGAGGGCCTCGCCGCGTGCCACGGCAGCCGTGGCACGCTCGATGGCGGCGATCGTGGCCGGAGCGGTGTCCGGGGAGGGCTGTCCTGCCTCGCACGGAACCGAGCGAACAGAGACGACAGGCAGCGCATGCGCGAACCGGGCCGTTGCGGAGGCGGGCGTGTCGACCTCGTCCAACGGCACCGTGAGCTGGAGCAACTTCGCCCGCCGCGCCAGCGCCTCAGGACAACCGAAGACCACGAACGGCGGCAGGCTACGCTCCTCGCGCATGACCCAGGCCGTCAGAGTGATATCGAGGCCGATGCCGGCCGGATCGCCCATGCTGACTGCGAGCGGCGCGGCCGTCGCATCGTGAGAAGGCATCAGCTGCCGCCGGCTTCAAGATCGTCGATGACTGCGTCCTGCCGCAGATCGCGCAGATACTTCTTTGCGAGAATGCTGAACTCGGCCTGCTTGGCTTCGTCTTCCGCGGCTTCGCGCTTCTGCTTGTCGGCCGAGACCGCCTTGCGGCCGCAGACGACCCAGAGCTCGACGCCCGTTGGCCCCACCGCGGGCGGCAGCATTTCGCCGTCGCGCGCCGACAGCAGCAAGCTGCGCGTCGGTTCGGGTACGCTCATCGGTGAACGGGGGCCAAGGTCCTCGAACCGTGCGCCGGAAATGGTATTCGCCAACGCTGCAGACTGCTGGCAACCCGTAAAGTTCGCGCGTGCCGCTTCCGCTTCGAGCTGGCGCTTCGCCAGCGCCGATTGATCGACCTTGTTCAGCAACTGCAGCGAAATGCGCTGGAGCTGCAACTCGGTTCCATCCTCGCCGGCGGGACCGGCGGCAACGATGCGATCGACGTCGCGCGAGGTAATCGCGATCTGGTGGCCGAACTTCTTGCGCACCACCTCCATCCACGCGATGTCCGCCTTGGTGCGCGACTTCATCGTGTTCATGTCGATGCCGGCACCCTTCAGATGCTGACCGAATTGCTCCATCGTCATCTTGTTGCGTTGGGCAATCATGCCGAACTGCTTGTTCACTTCCTCTTCGCTGACCGTGATGCCGGCGGTCTTGGCGGCCTGCAGCTTCAGGCGCTCTTCGATCAAGGCATCTTTCGCGCTCTTGCGAACCGCGGGTGACACGCTATTGCGTGCACTCTCCACGGCCTGCTTCTGCAGGTTCATGGCGAAAGCCTTCTTGCGCGCCTCGAAGATCTCGATGATCTCGTCGCGTGACTTGCCTTCGTTGGCCTTCACCACCTCGTTCAAGATGCCCTTCAGCCGCTCCGTCGTCTCCGGCGACTTGATCAGGCGCTGCATGTTCGCCTTGACCTTGTCCTGAATGTCGGCGCCACCCATGACGCGCTGACGTTGCGAGATTTCCCGCGCGGTGATCGGATCGTCATTCACCTTCACGACGATCCGGGCGCTGTCGTCGCTGCCGCGGCTCTTGCCCTTACGCGGCGCACCGTCGTCGTCATTCGCAATCGCGGTCTTGTCGGGCTTCGGCTTTGCCGCGCGCGGTTTCGGCTTAGGCTTGGGCGCCGGATCGGCCGCCGAAGGAAAATCGTGGCCCGGCGACGGCGCGGGCGGCGCAGGTTGGCCCGGCGCACCACCGCCGTTCCAGGTACCGGAAGGGAAGTCCTGAGCAACCGCCGCCATCGGCAGCAGCAATATCGACACGCCCATCATCCGTGCGCAGGCGGAAAGTTTGCCTGAACGAAGCGAAATCTGACGACGAAGGATCATAACGGCGCGAAATCCTGCCTGAAAGGCGACTGCGGCGACTCGGCTGACAGCGATATCATAACCGCCCCCGAGCCTAAGCTCAGCGGGTTATCCACATGAACCGTGGCACTCGCGTGGCGCAGCGGCAGTTACGGACTGGCGAACGGGCCAGGCTCTTCGTTCGAACCGGTCAAGACGTCGGTCTTGTACTTGTACTCGCCGAGGTTCTTGAACTCGAAGCGCAACATAACCGTCTGATCGGGCTCGATTTCTCTGTCCGGATCAATGATGAACGTCTCATTGTACGTCAAGCTGATCGCGAAGCATTCATCGCCGTAGCGGAGCTGGATCGAATCCGTCAGGCGCTCGCCGTCATCCAAGTCGTAGCGCATCGCGCCGAATAGCGTCCAACGATCCGACAATCTCAAACCGGCGGATCCAACGATATCCTGCTGATCGATGCGCAGCGGATCTTCCCCTATTAGACCGCTCGCGGGATCATAAAACAGGGTCGTATCCTGGAACGTGTAGGTAGCTTGCGTGACAAGCGGTCCGTAAGAGAAGCGAGCGCTGACGTCGGCTCTCCGAAGATCGAGCGAGTCCTCATCAAACCGCGTTTGAGTGATCACGCGGAACACGTCAGTGGGCGCGACATAGAAGCCCAGAACGTAATCCGAACGACTTTTCTGCAGTCCACTCAGCGGAGAATAAACGGTCACACCATCCGGGTCCAAGCCAGGATCGTTGAATGGATTGTCGCCGCCCAACTGGAAGCTTTGACCAGCGAGAACGCGAGCGTACCCACCATTGTTCGCTTGAAAAGTGTACTGCAAGCCAACGTTGGCACGTGTTCCCGTTTCAATGCGATCGTAGCCGGAGAATTTGTCAGTGTCGAAAAGGTTGGTATCGTCAAACACCAAGCTCTTGGCGTCTTCATTCGGCAGGCGATCCTGCGTCACGCTAGCCTGACGCGCCACCACCTGGCCAATGGGCTCGATGACGTGGCTTGCGGCGGCGGTGTTTGCAACCCATGGATACGAGACAGTCACACCTCCCGTCGCGACACCGCGCGTAACGGTGTCGTTCGACTCCAGCTCCGTCGCCACGGGATCAAAGTAGTCGTTCAACTGATAGACGTCGCCGCGAAGCTCCGCGAATGGCGTGTAGCTGATACCCAGGCCATCCGTCAGCCGCCGACGCCACTTCACTTCGCTGGTGAGCTTGGTGATGTTTTGAGTCCGGCTGAAATTGTCGGCATCTTCGCGCGAGAGGCTGTAGGCGTTGTTGGCTAGGCTCAACTCGCCGCCGAGTAACGGTTGCGAGAAGATGTAGTTGTGGTCGATCACCGGATGCACGATTGCGTCGGCCTGATCGGTGTCGAGACCGTTCAAGCCGCGAAGATCGTAGATGTTCATGCCCAGGTAGTTGCGATCCGAAATACCTTCCAGATACACCCGATTGACACGCTCGGTGTGAAGGATGCTGTCGAGCTTGTAGAACCGCCGGAAAGAGTCGTCGCTCTCGTAAGTCAGATCCCAGCCCGCATTCCACCAGCTGCCGAACGAGAACTCGCCCTTCGTCTCCACGCTGCCGCGCCATCCATCAAGCTTGGCACGACGGCTCTCGTCGTTGAAGTTATCCGGAAGATCGTCTGCGTCCTGGTCAATGCCAGCGAGCTTCACGTTATACTGGCCGTTCTCCAGCCGGTGACGCCAATCGAGCTGCCAGAGTATGCCCTGCTTGGTGAGGTAGGCCGGGCGAAACAACAAATCGTAGTTCGGCGCCAGATTGAAGAAATACGGCACCTCAACGAACGATCCCAAATCGTTCGAAGAACCGTAGGTCGGGATCAGGAAGCCGCTCTTGCGCTTCACCGTCGGGTCGGCGTGCTGGAAGTACGGCAGATAGAAAACCGGAACGCCGAACAGCTCGAACGTCGCGTCCTGATAGCTGATCGTCTGCGCCGTCTGGTCGTGGATGATCTTCCGCGCACCGATACACCAGAACGGCGGGTCGCCTGGCTTCGGCTTACAAGCTGTGTAGCGGCCGTTGGTGAACTCAGTGACGTTGCCCTCGCGGCGCACGGCGCGGTCGGCGGTGATCTTGGATTCGTCTTTCGCAACAACGGTCAACGAATCCACGAACCCGTCGCGGAAGTCAGCCGTGATGTCCATGCGGTCGGCGCGGGACGTATTGCCGTTGCCGTCCTGCAGACGGACGTTGCCGGACGCCGACAGCGTATTGGCGTCCTGGTCGTAGACCACCTCGTCGGCGCGCAAGACGTTGTTGTTATAGAAGATTTCTACGTTGCCGCGAGCAATGACCTTGCTGCCCTTGGTGTCGTAGACCAGTTGGTCTGCCTGAAGGTGCAGCGGCTGCGTCTTGTCCAGCTTGGGCTTGGCACCGAACATTCCGCCGGGCGTCTTCGGGAATGCTTGCGCACTCGGGGCCTGCATGCCCGAGTTCTGCCCCTCGGGGGCGAGCGGCTCTTGGGCGACGGCCGGTGCGGCGGCGAGAATAACGGCTGCGAAGGAGAGGGCGAGCAGCGAGCCAAGCGAAAGCGCTCCCCGCCGGGCTTCGGCGCGGAGTTCAGGCAGGGCGTAACCTACGCATGTTGCTAAAAATTTTGGCGCAACACGCCTCACTCAGCCGTCCTCCTGGTGTAGCAAAACCGTGGTCGTGACTAGAATTGCGAGGAGGACCGGCATCCAGACAGCCACCGAAGCGGGCGCCAAACCAGCTACGCCGATTTGCCGCGAAACCTCAGCCATCAAGAAGAAACCGAACCCCCCAATCATTCCCGTGATGACCATAGTCTGTATCCCACCCGAGCGGAATGACCTCAACGACACAGTAGCCGCCAAAAGAACCATCGTTGCGCACAGCAGCGGACGGGACAGAAGCAGTTCATACTGGATTCGCAGGGGGGCTGTCGAAAGTTTCGCTTTTTCAGCGACTTCGATCAGGGCCGGGAGCTCCCAAAACGACAGGGAAATGACGCTGCCCAAGGCGTCTGCCACACGCTCCGGCGTGAGGTAGGTGGAGAGCAGGTAAGTTTGGAAAGTTTCGGGCTCCTGACCGACCCGCGCGACCATGGCATCGCGGATCAGCCAATAGCCTTCCTGCAGTTCGGCCGAGGTGCCGTCGATCTTTTCCAGGAAGCGTCCGCTCGCGTCAAAGACGAAAGCGCTCACACGTTGCAACTTGGTGCCGCCCGCCGAAGCCGACCCCGCATTGATGACCGACTGCCCGTCGAGACCATCCTGCCGGAGCCATGAGCCAGAGGAGGTGGCGCGCAAGACGCTGGTGTCGCGTCCGAAAGCTTCGTCCGCCTCGGTTTCCGCCTGGGCTCGGGCCGACGCCGCCATTGGATTGTAGACGACGACGGCGAAGATCCCGAGGGCGAAGCTCACGATCAGTCCCGGCTGCAAAAACTGCCAAACCGACATCCCACTGGCCCGCATGACGGCCAGTTCGCTTTTGCGCGCCAGATTGAGCAGCGTCACGATCGACCCGGTCAGCACCGCGAACGGCAGCAGGAACTCGGTGTAGGCCGGAACGCGCAGCAGCGTAATGCGGATCAAGGTGCTCGCCGGAACGCTGCCGGACTTGCCGCCCTGACGCAGCATCTCAACGAAATCGATGATGAAGATCAACGTCGTGCAAAGCAGGAACGCGCCGAAGATCGCGACGAAGAACCGCTTGCCCAGGTAGAGTTGAAGGGTGAGGCGCCGCACGATCTAGCGACCTCCCGGTGCGAGCCGCCGCGGAACGACCCAGCCCCACGCCCACAGCGCTGCCGCCTGCACGGCATCGATGAGACGCTCGGTGAATGCCGGGCCGGGTCTGGGCTTGGCAGCCCGCCGCATGACGAAAATCGACACGATGACCGCGCCGATCGGCAGCGCGTAGAGCAGGGGCGTGGCCGCAGCCGAAACCACCACGACGTTGTTCAGCGCCAATCCGCCCATCCGCACGCCGGCCGCCACGAAGAGCCCGGTCAGAACCGACGCAACGCGGTTCTGTCGTGTGCTCTGCGCCTGACCGACCGTGGCCAGCGCAATCATCACGAAGGCGAACGGATACAGCGGGTTGGACAACCGCTCATGCAACTCGGAACGGTAGTGCCCGGCGGACTTCTTGTAACTGGGTGCCGTCGTATCCGGCCACATCAGCTCGGAGAAGTATCGTTCGCGCGGCTTGAATTCATACTTCGCCGCCGTCTTCGCTTCGAACTGGTCGAGATCCACGGCGTAGCGGTCGAACTCGATCAGCTGCGCAGGCTCATCCGGCTTGTTGCGGTTGACGATATGACCGTCGGTCATCACGAGGTATGCATCGTCCTCCTGTTTGACGATGACGCCGCGCGACGCAAGAAAAGCCTGAGTTTGCGGCGGTTTGCGCTGGTCCTGCATGATCAGGCCCAGAAGCTCGCCGTTCTGCGACCGGTCGCGGATATGGAACGTGAGACCGCTCTCGGGCGTAGAAAATCGGCCCGGCTGGATCACCTGCGTCAGCAGGTCAGTACGCATTTGCACGATATTTTCGCGCAGCGTCCTGAGGCTCCATGGCATGCCGAAGTGATTGACGATCGCCACCGCGATCGACACGAGGGCGGCCAATGCCAGGAGTGGACGTGCCACGCTCCAGATCGTTGCGCCGGAGGCTGTCAGAACGATCAATTCGCTGTCGCCGTTGAGGCGGCTCAGGACCTGGACAACGGCAATCAGCAATGCAAATGGCGCAATCACGCCGAGCAGGTTCGGCAGCGCCAACGTCGTCATCTTCAAGAGCGTGAAGGCGTTCTGCCCGCCACTCGTCACCACGTTCAGTTCACGCAGCGCAAGCGCAATCCAGACGATCCCGCCCAGCGACAGCAGGATCAGCAACAGCACACCTGCTGCCTGCCGGAACACGTATCTCGAGATGATCTGCATACGCGCTGGAACGGTCCCTACGCCACCACTTGCCGGCATTT
>JAKAXS010000112.1 GCA_021816505.1 Pseudomonadota bacterium | reverse complement strand
GCGGTGGCGGTGCTTGCCGCGCTGCCTTAGCGGGGCTAAGGGACGCCTGGGACGAAACACTCGAACGCCGGAGATCATGGGCAATGACGATCAAGGTTGGCGACAAGCTGCCGGACGGCAAATTCAAGGTGATGGGCAAGGACGGCCCGGCGGACATGAGCGTGAGCGACGTGTTCGCCGGCAAGAAAGTCGCGGTGTTCGCCGTGCCGGGGGCTTACACGCCGACCTGTCACAAGCAGCACATGCCCGGCTTCGTGAACCGCTTCGACGAATTGAAGGGCAAGGGCATCGACACGGTGGCATGCGTCGCCGTTAACGACGTGTTCGTTCTCGATCACTGGTCGAGCGAGGTCAATCCCGGCGGCAAGATCCTGATCCTGTCGGACGGCAGCGCCGATTTCACGAAGGCGATCGGTCTCGATATCGACCTGGGCCCGTTCGGCCTGGGCATCCGTTCGAAGCGCTATGCGATGCTGGTCGACGACGGCGTGGTGAAGGTGCTCAACGTCGAGGACGCGCCACCCGCCCACGACAAGTCGAGCGCCGAAACGATGTGCTCCCTGGTCGATCGCGCGCTTTAATCCGCGCGGTCAGCCGGCAGATTAAACTTCTTCATTGCCGAAATCGCTCGCCGCGAAATCCACCCGATTGGGTGATTGCCTGCGGCGGGCGGCCTGGGCTAGCTTCTGGTTCACGGGGTGAGGGAGAGTTCAATTGGATCGCGTTGAAAACGCTGCGAGTCTCGGCTCTGATCTGCTGAGCCTGAAGGAGCTTGCAAACCGGCCGGCGCGCACGGCCAAAGAGCTTACGGCCGTTCTGCAGCAGATCTACGAGGCCGTCTACGAGGTCGACCTCAATCGCTATGACGCGGGCGAGACGGCCAAAGCTGCGCCGTACCTCATGCAGTCGATCTTCGAATTGCGTATGGCCTTGCGTGGCCGCATCATGGATTGGGCATCGCGCGGCCTGCTGACGCTGCCGGCCGAGAGCGCGTTGCGCGACGTGTTTCGTATCTCGCGCTACGGCTCCGACATGCTGGGCGAGCTGGCGATCGGTTTCGACCGCTTTGGCCGCACCGGCAAGGGCCGTCGTGTCTTCACGGGCACGGATCGCAATACCTTCGTCAACCCGGCCTATTACACAGGCGCGGATTTGCCGTTCCGCTCAGGCGACGTGCTGCTCATGCGCGGCAGCGCGTACAACAGTGCCGCGATCGCGCGCATCGGCGATGTGGATACACAGTTCAGCCATGTCGGCTTGATCCACGTCGACGAGGACGGCCATCACTCCGTCGTCGAAGCCCTGATCGAAGACGGAGCCGTCATCACGCCGCTCGAGCATGCGCTCGATTGCGGCGTCGGACGCGCGGTTCTCTATCGCTACCGGGATGCTGACCTGGCACGGCGTGCGGCGAACGCGATCTACGACCACGTGAAGAAGTCGCACAAGGTTCTGGGCCGACGCATCTCCTACGATTTCTCGATGCAGCTCGAAGGCTACAAGCAACTGTTCTGCTCCAAGCTCGTTCGCCAGGCCTTCGACATGGCGAGTGGCGGCGAGGTGATGGTGCCGGCCTTCCCGACCTATCTGCGGATGAACAATCGCGATTTCTTCGATCGCATCGGCGTTACCGCGGAGCAGACGTTCGCTCCCGGCGACATCGATCTCGATCCTCGCTTCGACCTGGTGGCGGAGTGGCAGGATTATCGTTTGACGTCCACGCTGCGGCTGCAGGACATGCTGATGACCAAGCTGCTCGAATGGATGGAGCGGCACGGGTACGTGTTCGAAGAGGACATGGTCATCCGCCTCGTGGCGCTGCTGGGCCAGGGCTCGAGCCTGCTGTCGGAAGATGCCAAGTCCATGATCTCCAGCGTCGTGCCGAAGGTGCCGCGCAACATGAGCCGGCGCACCATCGCCACCATCGCCATGCTGCATCGGACGGGCGAGGAACTGCTGGGTCCGCTCGATGCGCTGGAGCAGGACACCATTCGCATGACGGGCCGGCCGCTGCACCCGCGCGACATCTTCGAGCATCTGGAGCGGGTGCGCGATATCGCGAACGGGCGGATCGGCTACCTCGTGACGTCGCGCGCCGAGGCGGCCTGATCCCCGCTGCGGCTGCCCTTTACTTGGCGGCAGCCGACTTCATTGCCGCGCGGCGGCGATCGACCTCGGCCTGGCTCACTTCACCGGCGGTGATGAGCGCGCTCACGCAGCGCTTCGACAGGCGGGGCCCGACGGCGCGCATGCACGAACGTACGGCCTGGCTGCCGATGGCGTGCTGGCTGCAGTGGCTGAGATAGTCGGTCATGCAGGCCATCTTGACGCCCATGCTGACGGCGGCTGCGGGGGAGGCCTGGGCGGAGAAGCTGGCGGCAAGGACCGTCAGGGAGATCGCGATTGTGCGGTTCATGGCGTGATCCTCGGGTTCAAAGGGTTGTCTTGAGCCTGAAGATGCCCCGGCGGCCGGGCCCGGCCAGTTCCGCAGGGAACGGCGTGTAAGATTTTCTGCCGTTTGAGCTGTTCCGCGCGGCACAGGGCCCTGGAGACGGCGCCGGGTGCTCGCGACGGAAACGGCAACTAGCCGCGTTTACCACTTCGAAGCGGATGCACCGCTGCCTGTTTCAGAATTGAAGTGGAGCAACCTTATGAAGATGACCTCCCGTGGCTTGGCGCTGGCCTTGCTGATCGGCATTTCACCCGCGGCCGTCCTGGTCGCCCAGGCCGCTCGCGACGGCGGCTGGAAGATGAGCCCGGAAGCGCGTGAGCGCCTCCAGGACGGCAAGATCGCGGCCGCCAAAGCCTCGCTCAAGTTGACGGCCGAGCAAGAAAAGCTCTGGGCGCCGCTCGAGGAGCAGGTGCGCGCGATGTACAAGGAGCGTGCGGAAAAGCGTGCCGAGCGCCAGAAGCGCCGCGAGGAGCGTCGTGCCGCCCGCGACAAGGATGAAGACAAGGCGAAGTCGGGTGATCGTCAGCGCCGCAACATCGCGGAGCGTTACGAACGTATGGCCAAGCGTCTTGGTGACCAGGCCGACAAGATGAAGGCATTTTCCGGCTCGTTCAGCCCCTTCTACGCCTCGCTCTCCGATGAACAAAAGGATGTCGTCGGGCCGGTGATGCGCGAGCTGCGCGTTGCGCGTCTCGGCGGTGGCCGCCACGGTCATCGCGGCCGCTGGCATGACGGCGGCTGGGGCAAGCGCTGGGGTGGCCACGACGGCGAACGCGGCGGAGATCGCGATGGCGGGCCCGGCCGTGGCGACGATGCACCGGCCTCGAGCGGCGATGACGCACCGAGCCAAGAGTAGCAAGCACTGACGATCATGAGTGCGGCGAGCCGGGCCCTTGGTCCGGCTCGTTTTCGTTGGCACTCAAACGCCGTCGTCGGGGATGCAAAGCATCTTGCCGCAGGCCTTGCAGTGGACGGCGTCGGTGTCGTGGCGCTGCAGGCCGCAATCAGGACAGGGGAAGCGCACCTTGTGCGGGCGGAACAGCACCTGCGCCAGCCGCAGGAACAGCGTCACGCCGGCGATCATGATGCACACCGAGATGATCCGTCCGAACGTGCCCGGCAGCGTCACGTCGCCGTAGCCCGTAGTCGTGAGCGAGGTGATCGTGAAGTACAGAGCGTCGACGTAGTTGCGGATCTGCGGGTTCGAGCGGAACTGCGTCTCGTAGACGATGCCCGTCATGATGAAGATGAAGACGAACAGGTGCGTGACCGCGATGATCACTTCCTCGTTCTGGCGGAAGAAGGAGCTGTCGGCCCGCAAGCGGCGCAGGAATTGGAGCGTGTGCAGCAGGCGTAGCGTGCGCAGGATGCGCAGGAACGCGAAGCCTTCGCCGGTGATCGGCGCGAGGAACGAGGCCAACGCTATGAGATCCGCCCAAGTTGACGGATGCTTCAGTTCCTTGATCGGATTGCCGGCAATGAAGAAGCGGGCGGCGATGTCGAACGCCATCAGGACGCCGATGACGACATCAATTCTTTCGACCAGGTCGGTCCGCGGTAGAAATGACGTGATGACGACGAACAGAACAGTCAGCAGGTCGAAGGCGAACAATCCGTAGCGGAAGCGGTGAGCCCGCTGCGAGCTGCCCTCGTACAGCTCGCGGATGCGTGCGCGCAGAGGTTTTGCACCCGTGCCGTTCGCCTCAGTCGCCTTCGCCATGCCCGCTGCCCGATCTTGACGTTGAAGTTCGAGCTTATGCGGCGATCCGTAGCTGCCTGCAAGGCGTCAGAGGAAGCGGGCCATGGACGTCGCCTCGACGGGCGTTTGGTCGAGGATGTAGTAGACCAGCACGGCGACCAGGATCGGAATGCCGAGGATGTGCAGCCAGTCGATCGTCTTGCCGTACCTGGGGCGATAGCTGATGTACTGGCTGACCCGCAGGATCGACAGGCCAATCATGATGGCAACGGCGAGGTAGTCGACCAGGAAGATCCGGTCGGAAACCGTTGCGGTGTCCGAGGCCACCTTCGGGATCGACAGATACAAGGCGACGGCCGCCAACAGCGCGGTGACCTGGATGGTGACGATCGCCTCGAAGTTTTCCCTCGGGATGAAGATCGAAAGGTACGCGACGATCAGGATGAAGGCGAGCGGGATGACCACCTGCAGGTAGTAGTCGGTCGCCTCGCGCTTCATGATCCAGGAATAGCTCGCCTTGTAGAACGGCACGACGCTCTTGCTTTCGCTGCGCGTGTCCAGCACGGAGATGAAGTCCTCGTCGTACCCCACATACTGGTCGGCGATGTTCCACCCGTCGGTGTCGGCGACCTGGTCGCGCAGTTCGCGCGGCGGCGGCTGAATGACGAACGGCAGTTCGCCGCTCTTGCGCTGTACGTCGATGGAGAACAGCTGCGTGTCGAACGGGAAGCGGCTGAAGTCCGGCCTGAACAGGAACTTGCCGGAGACTTTGTAGATCTTGCTGCCTTCCGGATAAGCGTCGCTCGGCCCGCCTTCGTGCAGCGGCGTTACCGTCAGCTGCGAGCCGTTGTTCTCCGGATCGATGAAGGCGTTGGCGAAGTCGATGTTGGAAATCGAGAACTTATCGGCGTTGGTCAGCGACAGGTAGAAGTCGGCGAAGAAGCTCTTTTCCTTGTCGTCGACGCGGTAGAGGCGAACGAGGTCGACGTCCATGTACAGTGTCTGGATGCGGCGTAGCGCATCGCTCTTCACCCTCACGTACTGGTCCGGCGCCAGGCGCACGGTTTGCGCGCCTCGCGGGCGGACGACGATGACAGGCGTTCGGCTGGCGGTTCTGGTGCCCGGACGGAACGACCAGTTGTCGTACTCGCCCTGATACATGCCGCGGCCGGTAGCGTAGTCGGAGGTGATGCCATCCACGATGCGGTTTCGCAGCGCCGACATGCCTTCCTTCGCGGGCGCGTTCTGGATCAGGTTAGCGATCATGCCGATCATGTCGGCATATTGCGTGCCGCGGGCGATCGCACGCAGGTTGGCGGGATCGAGGACGTTCTCGTTCTGCTCGCCTTCCTTCTCCTTGCATGCGCCCGTCACCCAGCCGGTCGTCATGCGGCGCTTGCGGTCCGGGAACAGCCAGTTCTGCGTATCGCTGCGCAGGATCTGCTGGCGCAAGCGCTCGCTGTACAGGCCGGGCAAGCCATCCCATGCCAGCTGGTAGAGATCGCCGGGGAAGTCCTTCAGGCCCGCGTTCTTCAGGGCGTTTTCCAGGTTGCCGAAAATGAAGAACGGCACGCCGAGGCCGGCGTTGGTCGCTTCCTTCAGCGTTTGCGCATTCGGTTCACCGCCGAGTGCGATGACCACCATGTCGACGTCCTTGGACTTGAGGTCGGCGATGGCGGCAGACAGCTCCGCCGGATCGATCTTGTTGTCTTTGACGATGAGGCGATGATCGGCGACGAGCGGTGGCGTATCGCGCAGCGATTTCAGGCCATCACCCAGGACGTTGCTGTTTTCTTCGTCTCGCACGCCGATGAACGCCGGCCTTTGAAAGCGCTGGTCCTTGAGGATGCGGCCGATGACAGGCAGGCGCTCTTCTTCCTGCGAAGCGCGCATGGTGAAGACGTTCTTCTGATCCTTGAAGATCGAATTGACGGAGATGTCGGACACGAACGGAATGTGGCTGTCGCCGATCTCCTTGCCGATGTCCTTGAAGACTTCGGCGGCGCGGCGCCAGCCCGGCATGCCGACGATGGCAAGCGTTTCCTTGTCTCGCAGCGCGGCGCGGACATTGTCGATGGAGGTGTCGGCGCTCTGGAAATCGTCGCGGAAGTTGACCGTCAGCTCGCGGCCGTTGAGCGCGCCGGAGTCGTTGATCTCACGCACGCGGCGCTTCACGAACTCACGGATCGCCGAGTTGTTGCCCGAAACGTAGCACTGGTCTTCGTTGGACGAGAGCAGCACGGTGATGCCGTACGTGCCGGTGGCCGCCTTCGCCTCGGTGGCGCGTGCCGGCGTGGCGGACGCTGCCGCGAAGAGGGCAAGCGACAAGATCCACAACAGCCGGAGGACAACGAACCGATCCGGCGAAGGCGCAGGTGACGTCAGCAACGAAATTCTCCCCAGGCCCCCATCGGGCGCAGCACTTCAGCCGTGGCCCGGCCGCTTGGCAATCGGGCAAATCGCCTAAATCCACATTGTGTCAGGGATGGGTTGCAGGCTGGGGCCCGGGGCCGGTCACTGCACCTTCAGGGCATGAGCGATGACTTTGCGCATGACCGATGGAAGGGCGGCGTTTTCGAGATCGCGGCGCGGAACCCAGCGGCAGCGTTCGGGGTCGGCCCAGAAGGTCAGCGTGGAATCGATCGGCACGATGGCGCGCAGCACCTGAAGTTCCAGGCGAAAATGCGTGAACACGTGCACGACCGTGCCGGGTACCGGCCACCAGTCCGCGCGAACGGGTGCGGCCCCGCAGGCCGGCTCCATCGGCACCCAGTCGTCCAGCCATTCCGTCGAGGGCACTTCCAGCATGCCGCCGAGCAGACCGGCCTCGGGGCGCCGGCGCAGCAGCACGTGGCCGTCTTCGCGCAGCACCAGGAACGCGATGCCGTAACGGTCCGGCCGGGGTGCCTTGCCCGCCTTCAAAGGCAGCTGTGCCTCGATGCCGGCCGCATGCGCCGCGCAGTCGCCTTGCAGCGGGCACATGAGACACGATGGCCGCTTCGGCGTGCAGATCGTGGCACCGAGGTCCATCATCGCCTGGGCGAAGTCGCCCGCGCGGCGTGGCGGCGTCAGCGTGGCCGCGAGATTTCTCAGCTCCTTCTTGGCGGCGGGCAAAGGATGCCGCACGGCAAACAGGCGCGAAACCACGCGCTCGATGTTGCCGTCCACGGGTGTCGCGGGCATGCCGAAGGCGATGGCCGCGATCGCGGCCGCCGTGTAGGGCCCGACGCCCGGCAGCGCGAGCAGGCTGTCTTCGGTATCGGGAAAGCGGCCGCCGAATTCGCGCACGATCGTCTGCGCGCACTTGTGCAGGTTGCGGGCGCGTGAGTAGTAGCCGAGGCCGGCCCACGCCGCGAGCACATCGTCGGGCTGTGCGGCGGCGAGGTCAGCCACCGTCGGCCAGCGCTCCATAAAGCGCAAATAGTAAGGTATTACGGCCTTTACGGTCGTCTGCTGCAGCATGATCTCGCTCAGCCACACGCCGTATGGGTCGGACTTCTTGCGCTTCTTCGCGCGCCACGGCAGATCGCGCCGCTCGCGGTCATACCAGTCGAGCAGCGCTGCTACCGTGTCCGGCCCGGCCGGTCGCAGCGGCAGTTGCCGTCGCGCCACAATCCCCAATTGAGCCTCCCGCGGCGAATCGCGAATCACCTACACAATGGTAAGCACCAGCAACGTGTATTGGAATTGAAGCTGAGGTTTAGCGTGTCGAAGCTAACAGGCAATCGCGGAATGGCAGCGCGGACGGTCACGCCACGCCGGCCTTCGGGTGGCGCGTGGATTCC
>JAKAXS010000111.1 GCA_021816505.1 Pseudomonadota bacterium | reverse complement strand
GTATCGCTACTCATAGTCGAAAAGAGCAGCTAAAATATATAACACACCGGGGCGATACAATTTACCGCAACATGAAGCTTTGCGTGCCATCATGTTCGGCAACCAATCGATGTATCACGATGAGCTTTCGACAATCGGCAATCCGTTTGATGCTAAGTTGGGACGTAGTCAGGCGCAATTCTTGCGCCTCTACATCCTCCACGTCCTCGTCAACTTGGCCACCGAGCGCGGGTTCGACGGGATCGAGGCGTTTGACATCATCTCAACGTTGGAAAAACTGGGCGTCAGCGAAAGTACAACCGAAGCCGTGCTGCGGAAGCTGATTGACCAGCGCTACATATTTTCACGGTCTCATCAGGATTACTCACGCGAAAGCGTATTGCTGCCGAGTCGCCTCGCGGGTTACGTCGTGCGCGAACTGATCGGCCGGTTTGTGTTTCTGGAAAACACTATGTACGACACCTTCATCTCGGATGACGTTGTCTGGCAGCAGATCAAGGACCTCGTGAAGCAGATCTACAACGAACATGAGCGAACCCGCAGGTTCAAGCTGCGTAAGCAGGCAGCGGCAATGTTCTTCGATTACGTTTCCAGTGGCGTTGGAAAGCTTGTTGAGCAGGCGCGTAAACGCGCGGTGCCTCCTGTGTGGTGTCGTAATCCGATGGAAACTGTCCGCCTCGATTTCGAGAACGATCTACAGCGCGCCTTGCGTTCGGCCTTACGCAACTACGGCACCGATGAAGCCACCACGGGCCTCCCGCTTTTCAAGGGCCGCAGATGATGCTGGCCACTCTCCGTCAAACTGTGACGGCGACGATGACCCCTTCTAGCGCTGCAGGCGCGCCCCGACACGATGCCTCATCAACAGCGCTGACCGCTGCATTCGAGGGTTGGCAAATTCGCTCCAGCTTCCACAGTTACGGGCGCGCATCTGCTTTGCCGGTGAAGTCCGCCATCATCACACGCTTTGAGCTCGTTTGTGAGGCCGGATGCCAAATGTCCGCGCGCCGTTCCCATCTACCCTCCTGTGCGTACAGAACTGCAACAGCAATCCGATCCAGTTGATAGATCCAGCCTCCAATTACGCTGTCGTTGTCGGTTTTCCAGCAGTAAAGGTTTGAGCGGCCGATTATACCGTCGCCCAAGCCGAATTGAAGGTGCACCTCCTTGTGCGGTTTACCCGTCATGATCGCGGCCGAAAACGGCGCGGTATCGATCGGCACCTCGTAGCCACCTGCCTTGGCTTCCTCGAGCATGCAGCCGTACAGCTTTAAGAAGAACAGCTGAACGTTGATCACCTTGCGGTGAGTGTCATAGGGAAAGATGCTCTCATTGCGCACCCATTGGCCAACGGCGAGCTTCCGCCTGCGCAACTGCTCTGACATTCGCTCCCACGCCCGATCGTGCGGCTGTGTGCGCGCCGTATTGCACGCATGGCAGATCCGAATGGGTGCCTTCAGGATTTTCGCATCAAGGCTTTTGACGAGCTTGTTTCGCCGCTCGATGTCATGGAAGTAAAGCGGCCGCGCTTGTGACGCTTCGCCCAGGACCGCAGCAAGGTCGCTGCGTTTTTTTTTTGTGCTCCCCAGAGTCTGCCTTGTCTTTCTTGCAGATCCAGCAGGATGGTTCGGCCGCGGGGGCCGCAGGAATCGCCATTTGAGTCAACTCCGCCGGGTTTAGAAGTCATCTGGTTCGTTTGGCCGGCGCTCCGTTCGGTGCCGTCGGACCTCGTACTTGCTCGTTGTGAATTGCACCGCATTGATCTCGTGGACCTCGAGCGTATTGGCATCCACACGCAGCGTGACGGTGCGGTCGTCCTGCGGTGTTTGATCCCACAGGCGAGGATAGGCGTCGAAGTCAGGAAATCCGTCCTCGTCCCTCTTCGGCTCCTTGACGGCGGCCGGCACCTCTTCCAACACCCAGTAGTCCGGCTCGAAGCCGTCTTCCGTTTGCATGGAGGTGTCGCTTCGCACCCTTGATCCCTTGGGTAACTCGATCGCCTCGCACCGCGCCGCCCGATGAAAGAGCGCCACGTTGTGGCCATTGGCTTGGGATTGCACGGAATCGTAAAGAATGCCGTCAAGTTCGAGATCCTTGCGCTCGGCCAAGTAGTCGGCCATCGCCTGCGTCACGAGGTGCTGCATGGTTTCGTCATCGGGCATCACTGGCATGGTGATGCGCTCACTCAACCGGCCAAGGAACTTTCCCCGCTCCAACTCCCGTGCATGCGCCGGATCAAAGATGCTGCCCGTCACAAGGAGACTCTGAAGCGCCGCCACGTCCAGCAGGCGCACCGGACGCAGGAAATCGAAGCGTGCGATGACCACGCGGCTTCCAACCGGAGGTCTCACTTCGGCAATCGCATTCCGGATCGGTCGCACCATAGAACACCGATATACCCCGTGCATTCATGCGGCCCGCCGTCGCTACTTGCGTGGGTGGCGGACCCATCCCGGTGTCGGGGGACTTGATCGCTTGCTTTAGCATTCCTTCCGACTGGAACACACGCGCGCGGTAGAGGTGCGCGATATCCGAACCCGCGCCGCAGGTGCGGATGACGGGTGCTCCCTCGCGTCCTCTGGCACCCGCGATGCCTTCGAAAAGCATATCGAGGATCGCACAGGCGTTGTTATTGAAGAACCGCGTCTCGGTTTTCAGACTTTGCTCGAACGCCTTCCACCGCGCCGCAAAATCCTGGTCGTCGATGCCCGCTTCCTGGTAGTGGGTATCGTCATCAAACGGGCCTTCTTCACCCATTTGCGCACGCTCGAAGTCGTCATTTTCCTGTTCCAGGATAAGTCGGACATGTTCGGCAGGGTCGCCGTCTATCATAGCCGCTTCAGAGATCACATTTGCAACGGCATCGCCGTGTCGGCTCCACCCGAACTCTTTGCTCATCGCGTATTCGATGCCGTCCGGCTCGGTGCTGGTTTGCTCATAGTGACGATCAAATGCCCCCGCGATCTCAACTGAAAGTTCTTCGAGTGAGATCGTCGGCGCATCCTCGGATTCGCAATAGGTGCAGGTCTCGCGCTTGTCAGATTTTTCGATCTTCGCTGACAAGTAGGTCTCGCCGACACAGTCGCAGCAAATTCGGTAAGCCTTCAATTCATCAACATCATCAGAATATTCCATATGGCGGGCCCCTCCCGTTGGTCGAGTCACGCTCTCCTGCGCGGTAAGCTGGCCGCGCAGCCGAGCCGCCTTGGCCAGGGCCGGCGTCTCGTCCCATTCGGGGTACGATCGTTCCGCAAGTACGCTGATCGCAAAAGTAATTCGCGTGCAAGTCTTGGCGATCTTACGTTTCCTGCTCTGGCCCTACCGAAGAATGCGGCCCCTCTTGGTGCTGCATATGATTGTGGAAGAGCCCACCGAAGGACCGCTCGCCTGCACAGATCTATGCCAAGAGTCTTAGTTCGAGTTACTAACGGTAACGCGCCCGCGATATGGCTGACGATGATGATTTCGTAGTGATCCCGCCGCTTGCCGACAGGCTATCGCCTGAGGAGGTGGCAACCGCGCTGAATGACATGGGCGCCAAAGCCCGCGCGGTCTACGACGAGACGACGACCGAACTGCAGAGCATTCTTCGCGACCATGACGCCGTCGCCATCCTTGCCCGCTTTGGCTGGCGCTTCTATGCAGCACAGGCGACAACGTCTAACGATCAACGCTGGCCAGCCGCCCAGCAACATCATTTAGAGCTGTTGCAGGCCCACGCGCTCGTGAACCCGTTGCCAGCCGCACCCAAGCCTGGCCGGGTGGCGGACGTCGTGCAGCGCGTCGTCGATCTGCTAGACAAAAACGCCGAAGCCTTTCGGCTCCGGGACACGAAGGCGACGCCGCCCGGCACGGAGGAGAAGGCTAGGCGACGCCTCCAGCTCCTTGACCAGATGCGTGGCATCACGCAGGCCGTCCGCGGCGAGTTTCACCCGCACCAGCTCGACCGCTATCTCCGGCTTGTCTTGCAACGGATCGATGCAGCCTTCGCAGATCAGCACGGTGTCACTGCGACGGCGCTCTTCGAGACCCTGCAACAACTTCTGAAGCTCGTTGAAGACCGGCTCAATAAGTATAGGAGCCTAGGGCATCGCGTCATTCGCTCCCATAAGCCGAGCAAAACCATCAAAGCGTACTTTGCGGCATTTCCGCAAGATGTGCCGCGCCGTGACGAAATCCTCGCGGAAGCCCAGCGGACGGTGAAGCCAGAACACATGCGTTTGTTCCTGGTCGAGCAAGCGGAAGCATTTCTACCGGAGATTTACACGTTGTCGCCGTCGGACATCGCGTCGGTCGTTCCAGCCGGCGTCGATGCCGTAGCGGTGCAACGCGCGATTTGCGCGTGGTCGCTCGCTTTTGGCGACTTAAAGGATCGCCAACTCGATCATCTCTATTTGGCGAATCCCGTGTGGGACCGGCCGTTCATTCGATTGCAGGAAGGCCGCACGTTTTGGCCGTGCCCAGCTAGCAGTCTCTCGTTCGCCTTTGAGATGTTCGAATGGCTCATGGCCGATCATCCCGCGCTGCTGAAGAAATACGAGGATGCACGGGCCATCGTCCTGGAAGATGAGCTGGAGGCCTTGTTAAAGCGGGCATTCCCGAACGCGCGCGTCTTGCGAAGCTTGCGCTGGATCGATCCCAACGACGGCAAGCAGTACGAGAACGATATTGTCGTGTTGATTGATCGCACAGCGCTGCTGTTCGAAGCCAAATCGGGAAAGGTGTCGGATGCCGCCAAACGCGGCGCCGATCGTCGTCTGCAACGCGAAATCGAAAAGCTCATGGTCGAGCCCGCCGTGCAGTCCAAGCGCTTGATGGACCTGCTTCAGGGCGACCGGCGCAAACACACCTTTCAGACGCCTAAGGGCACCGAAACCATCGACTCCTTGGGGATCGATCGCTTCATTCGAACAAACATTACCTTCAACATCATCGGCGCGTTGTCCTCGCATTGGCCGGAGCTTGTCGAAGCGGAGATCATCGATGCCGACGCCATCCAGATCCCCACCATGAGCCTCAGCGATCTCGACATCGTATGCGAAATCCTGAAGGACCAGGCGACGATCGTTCACTATCTCGATCGTCGCCGCACTTTCGAGGCAAACGCGTCTTATGTCGCCGATGAGTACGATTTGTTGGCCTTCTATCTTCGCAACGGATTCAACATCGGTGAAACCGAGTTCGACGGCACCAACCTCATGATTTACGGCCTCTCCGGCGACATCGACGTGCATTATCGGCGCAGCTCATCTGAAGGCGGCCGCCGGAAGTTGCCCAAACCCAAACGCACCCCGCTCTTCCAGCGCCTTCTGACTGCGCTCGAAGACCGTCGTCCAGACCGCTGGCTGGAGCTGACAGGTCGGCTGTTAGAGGTAGGATTCGAGGAGCAAGAGGTCATAGAACGGAATATCAAACCGTCGATCGCGAAGGTGACGCAATCACGCGAACCCAACATGAGTTGGAGCGCGCAGCTGGCCAACGGCCCGCCGCAGCGCCGGCAAGCCCTGGCTTTCGTTTGGTATCGCTGCGCCGATCGGGCAGAACGGAATCGGCGTATCCGCGCCCATGCGATGCAAACGATGGAGATGGCCAAGACGAAAGATTGCCTCGTTGTCGGCTTCGACGTTACACGTCCTGCCGAGCTATACAGCGTCATCTATCTTGCGAAGGCCCCACCCACAGACCAGGCGGATCCGAGCCCGACGACGAATTAGAGATCGTCGAGGACATCGAAGAACTGTGCCGCATCGGGGAGCGCGCGCCGCGCCAGGAAGAAGCCAACCACTTCGGTCTCCGGAAGTTTCGTCTGGAGCACGCGCTTGGCGGCCACGAACCTCGCGCACCCGCCACAAGCAGGTCATCGAACAACGCAATCCGCGTCGGTGCTGGCGTCGCAAGCTTCTCATGCAGGCGATACAAATTGGCAAGCTCGTTTGGAAGCGGCCGGTTGCCGTCACGCGCGCATCCCTTTCGCATCAGGAGTTACGCGTGCGCACCAGCTCTTTGGGTGACGGATTACGCGTTCCAACAATCGCGATCGAGCGCGCAGACACCACTGCAGAACCGGCGCGCATTTATGAAACGCGGCGCGGCTCTTGCGGGAATGGCCGTAGTCGCCGGCGCCAGCACTGAAGCGGTCGCTGAGGACGCTGCACCTAGCAACCTGCCACCCAATGTTCCGAAGTGGATGAAGGAGCCTGGCGCAAACAACGGTAGCGAGCCCTATGGCAAGCCATCACCGTTTGAGAGCAAGGTCATCAGGAACATTCCTCAAGGCGAAACCAAGCAGATGACGTCGGCCTGGAGCAGGACGCCGTTGCAGGAACTGGATGGAATAATCACTCCCAACGGCCTGTGAGCGGACGTAGCGCTAAACCTCAGGGAGAACCTAGCTGCAGCAGAGTTGACCTTGTCCAATGACGTTCTGCTCCGGTTAAATGCGATTGGAACGTCCAACGAAAGCTAGGCCGCGTTGGATCGGCCAAACACCGACCGGTGGCGTCTCGCAAAGTGACGCGGCCTCATTGAGGCAAGACGGGCGTTGATATCCTGACGTGCAAAGGATCAACCGAATATTGACCCTCGTTTCGCTGTGGAATGACCTGATGCTGTCAGATCAGTATGGTGGTCGCTTTGCGGTGAAGAGCATGAGCGAGATCGTGAAGGACTGTGGTCATTACATTGACTACGTCGGCGCAATCGATCCCAACAACCCCCTCCGATTGCCCGAATGGAGATACGCAGGCCAGTATGCCAAGGCGCTAACCGAAGCTCAGTGGAGGTGGGAGTTTCTTCGGCGTAGCCGACATTACATTTCCGCATGGACCGCGTTCGCGATTGAGCGGCCACTACCTGATGACGATGATGATGCCTTAACTGCCCAAGATTTTCTTCTGTACCGTATGATCAACCCATGCCTGCGCTCTTACGAGGTAAATGTGGTTGATCTACAATTCACTGACCATATCGCAATTTTTCGACCAGCAGGCTCTGATGTGGTTGATGACCGCCTTTGGTCACTGATCGAGCGCTGGAGATACTCGAACTCTCTCGTTTGCACGCTCACGCTCGACGTGCCTATAGACCGTCAGTTCGAGCAGTTGCGTATGCTGTTCAATAAACACTCAACGGACGAGAACAGATATTGGCAGGGGCGCATGGCCAAACTTCACCCCCAAAAGTACCCAAGGTATCTTCGACTGCTCGACGCGCGCCATCCATTTGGTGAGGCCGACAAGCGGGTGGATGCTTCTTGGCCCGAGATTGTGAAGGCTTTCGAGGTTGAGCGCACTGACTTCGTTGTCGATCGAGACAGCATCCAAGATTCATACAGGCAAGCGCAGATGACTTCCGAGTGCCTTCGTCACAAGGCCTGCATCGCATAAATAATTCCGCAAGCAGAAGAATAGGGGGTGCGAGCTCAGTCGATTTTCCCCCCTGATCACAAGCGGCTCGAGTGAGCTATTGGTCCGACCACAAACAGCAATTGTGGAGGCCGACATGGTCACTAAAGCAAACGCCGCTAACGACAACGAGTTACCCTGGTGGTGTACGGGCTTCGAGTTGGACGTTGAGCTTCACTATAACCGCGATACCGATGTGGCCGAGGCAGTCAGTATCGTTACTCGGTACTGCAATGCCGGTGAGCAATTCGAGCTTCGGGACATCAGCGCTGCCTTCACCAACTGCGGCGATGTTGATGGGTTAGCCTATAATCTCACTTTCTCGGTCACGTTCGAAGGCGAGTTGACACTCGCGATGCTCAATGCCGTTGAGGCTATCGGCGTTACTCGCGGTGACATTTCTGGCTGGATCGCTTCAGCCGCGCGTGCGCTCGCGCATGTTTCCGACGATGCCACCTACTACGATATCACCACTTTGCCGGCGAAGATCCCGGACTCGTTGTCCATTGCGGTAGAGCGCAGCGAAAACGTGGGAGGGAAGAATGTTTGACACCTC
>JAKAXS010000110.1 GCA_021816505.1 Pseudomonadota bacterium | reverse complement strand
TCCGATCTAAAAGGATGCGATCGTTATGGACTTCTTCGCCGGCAGTGGCACCACTGCACACGCAGTAGGTGAGTACAACGCAAGCGACAGCGCTCATCGTCGCTATATTCTTGTCCAACTCCCCGAGTCACTAGACCCGGAGAACAAAGATCAAAAGGCCGCTGCCGATTTCTGTGACAAGCTCGGCGCGCCCCGCAATATCGCGGAGCTGACCAAGGAACGACTTCGACGCGCCGCGAAAAGGATCAAGAACGAGAACCCGATGTTCGCGGGCGACCTCGGATTCCGTGTTTTTAAGCTCGATTCCAGCAACATCCGCGCTTGGACGCCGGACCGTGACGACCTCGATCGGACGCTGCTCGACCACCAGGAACACCTGAGGGCCGGGCGCACCGAGGCAGACATCCTCTACGAGCTGCTCCTCAAGCTCGGGCTTGATCTCTGTGTCCCGATTGAAGACAGGACAATCGTCGGCAAAGCCGTACACAGCATCGGGGGCGGCGTGTTACTGGTCTGCCTCGCGACCCAGATTACCCGCGAGGAAGTGGAGCCGCTGGCGCAGGGCATCGTTGCCTGGCATCAGACACTTGCACCCGCCGGCGACACCACTTGCGTTTTCCGCGACAGCGCCTTCGCAGACGACGTGGCCAAGACCAATTTAGCCGCCATCTTGAACCAGCACGGCCTCAGTACCGTGCGGAGTTTGTAACGAAATGACTGCCGTACGACCGACATTTCGCACGTTCGCCTACGGTTCGAACATGTTGTCCGCGCGACTCAAGGCGCGCTGTCCGTCGGCGCGGGTGCTTGGGATTGCGGAATTCCCCGGCCATCAACTTCGGTGGCACAAGCGCAGCGCAGACGGATCGGGCAAATGTGACGCGGTTCCTGCCAGTGCTGCTCAGTCTGTATTCGGGGTCGTTTATGAGATCGATGCAAACGAAAAAGCAGCTCTCGATCAAGCTGAGGGTCTCGGTCACGGGTATGACCAGAAGGGCGCGACAGTCATAGTGAATTCAGACACCGTCGCCGTTTCGATCTACTTCGCCACCAGGACCGATCCAAGCCTCAAGCCTTACAGCTGGTACAAGACTATAGTGGTTGCCGGCGCCACAGAGCACGACCTGCCCGCGTCCTACATCGCCGGCCTTGAGGCGGTCGACACTTCGGAAGACCCCGACCGCAAGCGCCACGACCGCAACATGCGTATGGTCACTGCGGCGGGTCGCACGTGTGGAGACCAGGCATGAAGCTTCACTTCGAACCGAATCTTGACTACCAGCTCCAGGCCATCGAGGCGGTCTGCGATCTGTTCCGGGGACAGGAGATCTGCCGGACGGAGTTCACGGTCACGCGCGACATCACGGACCCGCAAGGGCGACTCGCGTTCGCTGAGAGCGACCTCGGCGTAGGTAACCGCCTGACCTTGCTCGATGACGAGCTGCTGCAGAACCTCGACGACATTCAGCTTCGCAATGGCCTGCCCCTGTCCGGAACGCTCGCCTCGGGCGACTTCACCGTGGAGATGGAGACCGGCACCGGCAAGACCTACGTGTATCTGCGCACGATCTTCGAGCTGAACAAGCGCTACGGCTTCACCAAGTTCGTCATCGTGGTGCCGTCAGTGGCGATCAAGGAGGGCGTCTACAAGTCGCTGCAGATCACTGAGGAACACTTCAAGGGTCTCTATGCGGGCGTGCCGTTCGACTACTTTCTGTACGACTCAGCCAAGCTCGGGCAGGTGAGGAACTTCGCCATCAGCGCCAGCATCCAGATCATGGTGGTCACGGTTGGCGCCATCAACAAGAAGGACATCAACAACCTCTACAAGGAAAGCGAGAAGACCGGCGACGAGAAGCCCATCGACCTGATCAAGGCTACTCGCCCCGTCCTCATCGTGGACGAACCGCAGAGCGTGGACGGCGGCCTTGAGGGGCGAGGAAGGGAAGCGCTCGACGCGATGAACCCGCTTTGCACGCTCCGCTACTCGGCCACTCACGTGGACAAGCACCACATGGTCTATCGGTTGGATGCGGTGGATGCATACGAGAAGCGGCTGGTGAAGCAGATCGAGGTGGCCTCGGCCACGGTTGAGGACGCGCATAACAGACCCTTCGTGCGGCTGGTATCGGTGAGTAACAGGCGCGGTGCGATTAGCGCGCGGGTCGAGCTGGACATGCACACCGCCGGTGGCGGCGTGCAACGGCGGGAGGTCACAGTGCAGGACGGTGACAACCTGGAGCAGACCACCGGCCGCGCCCTTTACGCGGACTGTCGCATTGGTGAGATCCGGGTAGCGCAGGGCGACGAGTACCTGGAGCTGCGTGTGCCCGGTGGCGAGCAATACCTTAAGCTTGGGCAGACGTGGGGTGATGTGGATGCGCTGGCCGTGCAGCGCGAGATGATCCGTCGCACCATCCGCGAGCACCTCGACAAGGAGAAGCGGCTGCGCCCGCAGGGTATCAAGGTACTGTCGTTGTTCTTCGTCGACGAGGTGGCGAAGTACCGGTCCTACGACGCCGACGGTAACCCGGTAAAGGGTGACTACGCGCGCATATTCGAGGAGGAGTACCGCCGCGCCGCGAACCTGCCCGACTATCACACGCTGTTCCATGACGTGGACCTCACCCGCGCCGCCGAGGAGGTGCACAACGGCTATTTCTCCATCGACAAGAGGGGCGGCTGGACCGACACCGCTGAGAACAACCAGGCGAATCGCGACAACGCGGAGCGTGCCTACAACCTGATCATGAAAGAGAAGGAACAGCTGCTTTCGTTTGAGACGCCACTCAAGTTCATCTTCTCTCACTCGGCCCTGAAGGAAGGCTGGGACAACCCCAACGTGTTCCAGATTTGCACTCTGCGCGACATCCAGACCGAGCGCGAGCGGCGCCAGACCATCGGCCGTGGCATGCGCCTGTGCGTCAATCAGCAGGGCGAGCGTATCCGCGGTTTCGAGGTAAACACGCTGACAGTCGTGGCAATGGAGAGCTACGAGCAGTTCGCCGAGAACCTGCAGAAGGAAATCGAGCGGGACACCGGCATCCGCTTCGGCGTCGTCGAGCCGCACCAGTTCGCCGGCGTCTCGGTTGCCCAGCCGGACGGCGGCACGGCGCCGCTGGGTGTAGAGCAGTCGCAGGCACTCTGGGAACACCTGAAAGCGGCAGGCTACCTCGACACCAGGGGCAGGGTCCAGGAGTCGCTCAGGCGGGCGCTGAAGGACAGCACGCTGACCGTACCCGAGACCTTCGCCGCGCAACTCGACCAGATCACCGCCGTCCTAAAGAAGCTGGCCGGGCGGCTGGAGATCAAGAACGCCGACGAGCGCCGTCAGGTGCACACTCGGCAGGCCGTGCTGCACAGCGCCGAGTTCAAGGCGCTGTGGGACCGTATCAAGTACAAGACCACCTATCGGGTGCAATTCGATAATGAGAAGCTGATAGAGGCCTGCATCCGCGCAGTTCAGGAGGCGCCAGCGATCCCGAAGACCCGCCTGCAATGGCGCAAAGCGGACATCGCGATTGGTAAAGCGGGCGTGGATGCCACCGAGCGGGCCGGCGCGGCAACCGTGGTGCTCGACGAAGCCGATATCGAACTACCGGATCTACTGACCGATCTGCAGGACCGTACCCAGCTCACGCGGCGCAGCATCCAGCGCATCCTGAGCGGCAGCCGGAGGCTCAACGACTTCAAGCGCAACCCGCAGGCCTTCATCGAGCTGGTCGCCGAGGCGATCAACCGCTGCAAGCGGCTGGCAGTGGTGGATGGCATCAAGTACCAGCGCCTCGGCGACGAGCACTACTACGCGCAAGAGCTGTTCGAGCAGGAAGAGCTGACGGGCTACCTAAAGAATCTGCTCAACGCCACCAAGGCTGTCTACGAGCAGGTGATCTACGACTCGGACACGGAGCGCACCTTCGGCGACCAGCTCGAGAAAAACAGCGCGATCAAGGTATACGCCAAGCTTCCGGGCTGGTTCACCGTGCCGACGCCACTTGGCAGCTACAACCCGGACTGGGCGGTGCTGGTGGAAAAGGAGGGGGCGGAGCGGCTGTACTTTGTGGTGGAGACAAAGAGCGGGCTATTCACTGACGATCTGCGAGACAAGGAGCGAGCCAAGATTGAGTGCGGGAAGGCGCACTTCAGGGCGCTTGAGATCAGAGAGTCGCCGGCGAAATACGTCGTGGCGCGCTCGGTCGACGATGTACTGCCATAGCGTCGCAACGAGAGATGTGTGGCCGCGAACAAGGTTCGCCGGCGCGGCTGCAACGTCTTCTCGCCGGGAGGGACTGTTCATCAACTGACGTGACCCCCGTTTTAGTACGGTTGTGGGCTTGAGTCCGCAGTTAAGTTGAGATTGGTCCCGTTTTGGGTCCGTCTATCGTTGGAAATTCGCGGCGGGAATCGGGCCTCAAAGGCACCCAATCTATGCGAAGGAAACCACCGCACCGCCGCGAGGTGATGACGTTGCCCCATTTTCCGGACGGGTCAGGCTCAGAGGTCGGCGCCTTCTGAGGTCCGTTGTTCCTGACGCTTTTGCGCATACTCGATCGGTGTCAGGTGCCCGAGCGAGCTGTGGGGTCGATGAGCATTGTAGTCGATCCGCCAGGCTTCGATCTGCCTGCCTGCATCTTCGATGGAAGTGAATTGCGTGACGTTCAGACACTCGTCGCGGAGCCGACCATTGAACGACTCTATGTGCCCGTTCTCAGTAGGTTTTCCGGGGTGAATGAAGTCGAGCTTTACGCCGCGGCGATACGCCCATTCCTCGAGCGCCTTGGAAGTGAATTCCGTGCCATGATCCACCGTGATCGATGCGGGAGTGCCCGCCCGCTCGATTGCTCGATCCAGGGCTGCCGCCACATCGTGACCGGAGAAGCAAAATCGGGCCTCAAGTAACGGAGTCTGACGACTAAATTGATCGACTACGGTGAGTACCCGAAAAGTCCTCCCGTTGAACAGCTGGTCATGCACGAAATCCATACTCCAGCGCTCATGCGTGCGCTGGGCCTTGGGGACGGGGCCACGGTGTAGGCACATGTGCTTGCGACGGCGCACCCGCATGCGGATTTGCAGGCCTTCCAGGCGATACCAGCGATAGACGCGCTTCTTGTTCACCGTCCAGCCCTCGCGGCGCAACATGACGTGAATGCGCAGATACCCAAATCGAGGCCGGGCGTGCGCGATCTCTCGGATGCGCAGCCGCAATGCGGACTGATCCCGTGCTGTGCTCTTGGCATACCAACCCCCGTGCGAGAACTGGGCGAGCTCAATCGCTCTACGAACGCTCAAGCCATATTGCCCGCGAATCCACTGGGCCAGCGCGCGTCGGCGCGCTGGCCTCAGAGCTTTTTTCGGACAACTTCCCCCAGGATGTGCTTATCGAGCGTCAGATCGGCCACCAGACGCTTCAACCGCGCGTTCTCATCGCGCAGCTGCCGAAGCTCCCGGATCTCGGTGAACCCGAGCTTGGCGTATTTCTTCTTCCAGAGATAAAAACTCGCCTCGCTGACACCGATCTGTCGGCACACATCCGCCACCGGTGTGCCGCTCTCTGCCTGGCGCAGCGCATAGGCGATCTGCTCTTCGGTAAACCGTTTGCCTTTCATGATCCGCTCCCGTCGTGGAGGACCTCCGAGGCTACTTTAGTCCAAGTCCAAACTGTCCGGAATTCGGGAACAACGTCAGTGATTGCGCAGAACAGTTGGCGCGCAGCTATTTCCGTCGCGGAGGAACATGACAGGAAGTGGGTATCGAGTCCGCTTGTTCTGTTAGATATAGGATGATGGCCTTTGCAACGTCATCATAGGGGTACAAGGGGTCAAGCGCTATCATCACGTGCGTGTACCCAGATTTCAGGAACCAATAGAGGCGGTGCTTTCCGTCGAGTAGCCGTATACAGCCGCGTTTGATCCATACGCTAGGCATTTCGAGCTCGGCACGCTGAGATAAAAGGCGGGCAAGTCTGTCAGACTTAACCTTTATGAAATCTGGATCATCCGTGGGGTTCTCCCAGTTATCCCATGCGTTGTACAGGCACTGTTTAAGTCTTTCGAGTGAGACCGTGAAAGTTAAACAGTCGACCCCGAGTTTCGCGGGGGAAGCGAGCCTTGGGTAGCATCGCTCGACGCCCGTCATGACCGTGGCGCCACCGTTCTCGCGGAAGGCGGCGTCGGCCTGAATCTCATCCGACCTCGGGAGGTCCTGTTCCTGTGTCATTGTTTCCCCGAGATAGCCGAAAGCGTTGACGACCGGTGATGCTGATTCGCCATCGGATTGCGAACTGAGGTGCAGACGCACGCGCTGACGATCATCGTCGACTCGTCGGTATCTGCTTCGCTAGCATACTCGGTGCCAATGCGACCATTAGTTTGGTGATCAACGCCACGGGGCTTTGACGCTCATTAGGCGCTCAAGGCCCGAGTTGGCACTCGACGACGTCTCATGTATTGCGCCGAACTGCCGGAACTTCGCGTCGTCCAGCCGGAAACAGACCTGGTCGAGCACCCCCGCTTCCGCGCGTTCACTAGCCGCAGAATCGGGTGGCATGCTGTTCGGAGGGACGCTCAAGGGCGCCTCTGGCGGCGCTTCAGGTCTTAATTCTGAGCCAGAATTTCGACGCCTACAACCCATTATTTCGCCAAGCCCACGGCATGGTCGAAAGTCCGCTGATTTTGAGACTCCATCAGTGCGAGGCATGGGACCGACCGGCACGTACGATCGTATCGCCAACCGTAGCCACAGGAGCGCATCACAAATCAGGGCGAGGAGAGCAGCCCGGATCAGATTGAGCGGATTGCGCGGAATAAGGTCGAGCCCGTCTGTGGTGAATGCCAAAGACCCGATGAGTGCCTGTACTGCGTGGGTGCTTCTCTCCTGAACTACCAGTGCGCCTTGCGGAACCGTCTTTGCTGCACGACACACTTCGACTTTGTTCGCAATCCACGTGGTGAGGCGAGGTGGTGAAGGTCATGTACAGGACCGATCTGCCGCTGGCGCAGGCCTGAAGCCCCAAAGCCTGGGCGATGAAGGTCTTTCCGACACCGGTCTGTCCGATCAACAGAACGGGTCGCGCGTCGGCGAGCCACAATTACAGGGGTGGGCTCCTCAGTTGGTGGCACTTCTGAACCGATCTGTGCATTCACGATTTGGCGGCCAGATAGACAACAAGTGCAACAAGGAGTCCTGCCAGTACTCCGGCCCAAAACTTATCGATTTTTAGTGCGCTAGAAATTTGCTGTACCTTCGCTTGTAGCAGTTCTGGTGCTTTGGCAAGATCAATCGCTTGGTGCGCCGAAACCCATCCGGGCAATTCGTCGGCGCTGATCCCAAGGAGTAGCGGAATAATTGTTTTTCGCTGTATCAAAGAGGCGCCGAGTTCTTGTTGAACGGCTGGCGAACTGCAGGAGTGCTTTGTCGCAAGAAAGAAAACCCACTGCGCTGATTCTAACTTCGCGAATATTTCGTCGCTCCATTTTTTTCCCGGATCGATAGACGTTTCTGCGAGAAACGTATCAATGCCTGCCATCGTAGTAAGCCGTTGAAGCTGTTTGGCCGCATCACGGTCCTTTGCTGAATAGCTAATGAATGCTGACGTCATCATATGTCCTGATTGAATTAGAGTAGTTTACACATATGCCGACGGCACCTCCGTAGCGTTCGATCGGGTGTTTGTGGAAGAAGAACGTATCAGCAGTCGTGACGTACTCCGTCATTTAGCCAATAGGCAGTACAATTCATCGCGCTCTTCAAGGCTCTCTTGGAACGCCTCGATTACATCGTGCCGCGGCGCCTGCTGACGCTTGCGCGCCAAGTATTCTCGCAGGGCATCGCCGAGCACCGCTTGAAACTGGCGCCTCTCTTGCGCTGCGATCTGTTGCAGTCCGTCGAGCACTGCAGGGTCGGCCTGAGATGAGAACTTCCGAAGCGCGCTCACGGTCGGAGCCTCACCATGACTAATCTTGATGAATTACGATACGTCAGGATGACGATGGGGCCAAGGTCTGATCGGGTTGTGTTCAGGCTCCAGGGGCGACTCGTTTCCTCCAGGGTAGATCGGA
>JAKAXS010000109.1 GCA_021816505.1 Pseudomonadota bacterium | reverse complement strand
CCGCTTTTTGATGGTGCTGGAGCTTTCATCGGCGGCAAGGATGCCCTTGCCTGGCGCTACCAGCGCCCGGGCGATGTCGTTCAGCTTCTCAGTCATCGGCGTGCCTCATCTGATTGCTTTTTGAATTCGGTGGGACTGATCTAGCGCCAAATATTGCGCGGGTGAACCCCGTGTCGCAGCTGCAGCACTTTTGCCGCTGTCCCGGATTAACGCAGGCGGCATCCCGTCAAAACGGCTAGCGGCCGGAAAGGTCCCGGAAAAATTGAACCTGGGGTGCGACGCATTCTTAAGGTTACGTTCAACTGCCCGGCTGGGAAATAGGTGAAGGTAATCCCCTGTTAGGAACCGGGGCCGCAGCCTGTATGCGCAAGGAGTATGCGTAGCGGAGTTACCGCCATGACGACAATTTACCCCGGCTCGGCCGTGGCGACGAAATTCGTCGCGGAGCAGCCTGCCGAAATCGAGGTGGCGCTGGCCATCCCCGACGCCCCCGCTCGCGCGGTGAGGACGCCCGTGCCTCCCGGCGCCACGTTCAATGTCGCCAACGAGACCATTGCGGCTATCCAGGAGCTGGCAACGGTGAGAACCGGTCGCTCTCTCGCGGGCTCGACGGCGGACGAGCTGGAGCGCCGCGCCCGGGAGGAATCCGTCAAAAAGCCCCCCGAGATCGAGGTTCGCTCGTTCCAGGAGATCCAGGCCGAGGCGCGGCGCTGGGAGCGCTACTATGCGCATCAGCCTCGGCGTCTGGCCGATCTGCTCGCCGTCTATTACGGCGGCGGCCAGGCCAGCGTCGACGCGCGTGGGCCGCATGCCAAGTCGATGATCGAGGAGATCAACGGTACGGATTAGGCGCGCACTTCGGCTCAGTGTCCTGACAACAAGCCGAACGTGCGGCTGAGCCAGCGGCAGAAAAGCGCGCAAACGATCCCGATCGGAATGAGCGCGACGGCAATCTGCGTGGCTTGGCGCAACTTGGTGCTGCCGCTTGCGTCGTTGGCGTCCAGGGGGTTGAGCGGCGAGTAGATGATGGCGATCCAGATCAGCGTCGCGACGATCGCGGCCACGACGGTTTCCCGGTTCGAGAGAAGGCCGTCGCGCCATTCCGCAAACGCAGCGTAGAGGCCGGTCAGCGCCGCTTGCACGCCGCCGAACGCATAGGCCATCGCGACGAACAGGAACAGCGGACCGATCATGTTCAGCGCCGAGTGCTCACTGGTCGCTGCCTGATCGGACGGCATGTTCGCCATGTCCAGGCCGAACAGCAGAATGACGGGGTAGACGCAGCAGAATACCAGGACGCCACCGAGCGCAGGCCCCAGGATCGCGAACACGCCGAGCACGCCGGCGGCACGCGCAACGCGCGCCGCGAGCGAGCGTGGGCCAGGCGCGACGGTCATTCTGCAGACGCTCTGAGTATCCCGGCCGCCAGCAACACCGCGCGCACAGCCATCGAGACGAGCCCGGCCAGGAAGGCCATCGCCGGCAGCGCGTCATGACTTTCGAATGGCGCGATCGTCGTGGCAGCCGCGAACGCGATCACACCCGCCGCCGCGGCGACGACCCAGCCGAACGTGCCGCGCCGCAGAACCATCGGCGCCAGACCGATAGCCGCCAACGCAGCGGGAAGCGCGCCCCACAAGAACACGCTCAAGACGGCTTCTCCCAGCGGCGGAAGGCTGGGAGGGAGCAGGGCGCCGAGCTTCAACGGCGGCGCCAGGATCGCAATGGCGGCATAGGCAAGCGCTGCGAAGAAAGGCCCGCACAGCGTGTAGAAAAGAAACGTCCAGAACGCGCGCTGGCCGTTGCCGATATCCCCGCGAGGCTCCGTCATTTTACAGCCGCTCGGGCCGCTTGCCGCAGGCGAGACGCCCGATGATCAGCACGAGGAGAGGGATGCCCAGGCCGATGGCGCCGAACTTGATCCAGTGGGCGATGACGGCGGCCTGATAGGCGGCCAGCGTGGCCGGGTCCATGCCGCTGTCGAGCGGCAGCGTCGGCCAGCTCTGCCAAGCCAGGTAGGCCGCGGCGCCCGCGCTCAGCAGCGCAAAAATCGCCCAGTTGCGAAACGTCATGATCGCGCACATGCCGACTGTCTCCGATTGCGTTCGCGCGGCTAGCGCGCCAGTTCCTTCAGGCCACCGCGAATGAGCTTAGCCGTATCCGCGTCGGCCCCCAACTCTTTCGAGGCGGCCGCGATGGCGGCTGAGGCCTGCCCGGGATTGTAGCCCAGGTTCGTCAACGCCGAGATCGCCTCGGCGGCCGCGTTGCTTTCGGGGGGCGTCGTTTCCGCCCCGCTACCGGCGCGCGCCATCGGCACGTTGAGGCCGGCGACCGTCAGCGCCGGTGCCTTGTCTTTCAACTCCAGCACCAGGCGCTGTGCCAGCTTCTTGCCGACGCCCGGCGTCTGTTCGATGGCGCCCGTGTCCTTCAACGCGATGGCATTGGCGAGATCCTGCGGCGACAGCGTGCCGAGGATCGCCAGCGCCACCTTGGAGCCGACTCCCTGGATCATCTGCAGCGTGCGGAACCAGCTGCGTTCGATTTCGCTGGCGAACCCGAACAGCTTGATCGAGTCCTCGCGCACGTGCGTGTCGATCGTCAGCGAGACTTCCTCGCCGAGCTTCAGGTTGCGGAGCGTGCGTGACGACAGCTGCACCTCGTAGCCGACGCCGTTGACGTCGATGATGGCGTGCGCCTCGCCGATGGCGTCCACCTTGCCGCGCAGCTTGCCGATCATCGCGCCAGTTCCTTCTCCAGCCGCAGCATGGCGGCCTGCGGACTGCTGCGGTGGTGCGCATGGCAAATGGCGATCGCCAGCGCGTCCGCCTCGTCGGCACTGTCGAACTTGGCCTTGGGCAGCAGGAAGCCCACCATCATCTGGATTTGTTTCTTGTCGGCATGCCCCGCGCCGACGACGGATTTCTTGATCAGGTTCGGCGGGTATTCGGCCACGCGCAGTCCGCGCATTGCCGGCGCCAGCAGCGCCATGCCGCGCGCCTGGCCCAGTTTCAGCGTGGCTCGCGGATTGTCGTTGACGAACGTCTCTTCCACCGCCGCCTCGGCCGGCGCGAAACTGGCGATCACGCTGGTGATGCCTTCGAAGATCTCGCGCAGCCTGAACGACAGTTCCTCCGCACTCGTCGAGGCCACGTGGCCCGAGTCGACGTACGACAGCCGCACGCCATCGCTCTCGATGACGCCCCAGCCCGTGCGCCTGAGCCCCGGATCGATGCCGATGATGCGGATGATGCTGCCCCTCATGCTCCTGCCTTATCACGCCATTTGATTCGCGACTGTCGTTGCGGCGGCTCACTTTGCACGGCATGTTGCCGCCGGACCGTTAACGGGCGAGGGGAGGACCGCATGGAATGGGGCTGGAACGAGTGGGCGATGATCGTCGGCGGAAGCCTGACGCTGATCGCCATCATCATCTTCTGGACCACGTCGAAGTACGACCTGAAGGGCGCCGCCCTCGAATCGGCCTGGCAGGCCGCCCGCGGCCGTCGCACGGCGGATAACCCGACGGCGCTCGACGACAAGTGGAACGCCATCCGCAACGAGGCGACCGTCACAGGCAAGGCGCGCCGCACGGTCGGCACCGTCGTCGGTCACTTCATCGCCCAGGTGCTGGGCGTGCTGGCAACCTTCATGCTGCTGATCGGCGCAATCCTGCTGATCGCCGGCTACTGGTGGCGCTGATGGACGCAACCGACCCGCGGCCGATGAGCCGTACAGCCAAGTTCGCGGCGATCGCGGCATTGAGTGCAATCGGCCTGATCGTCACCGCGACCTTGGCCACGCTGATCGTGACCAAGAAGTTCGTGACCGTCGCGGGGTCGATGAGCCCGGCGCTTGAGCCGGGAGAATACGTGGCGTTCGCGCCGTACTGGCTGATCGGCGAACCGCAACGCGGCGATGTCGCAACGTTCTGGACGAATGCAAACTCCGATAGCCGGACCGTTTGGATCAAACGCATTATCGGCGTGCCGGGCGATTTCATCGCCCTCCATGAGGGCGAAGTTCTACTGAACGGCGAGCCGGTTCCGCGCCGAGAGATACCGCCTGTCACACTACAAGATTGGCCGTTACCCCAGCCGGCCTTTGAGGAAACGCTTCCGTCTGGCCCCACCTATGTGGTTCTCGATCTCGATCCGCAGGGACAACTCGACAACACGGCAGAGGTGGAGGTGCCGCCCGGCAAGTACTTCGTGATGGGTGATAACCGCGACAACTCATATGACAGCCGATCTGAAAAGGTCGGCCTCGTCTCTCGCGACGACCTGATCGGCAAGGCAGTGATCAGGTACTTCTCGGCGGACACAACCGGCATCCGTTTCGACCGCATCGGCACCCGCGTCCGCTAAACGCGCTTTCGGGGAATCACTTTCTCTGCGGCGGTTGGCATGGTCGTCATCCCCACCACACAATTCCGGCGCCTTTGGCTTGAGACAACGCAGGCAAGGAGACGCCCACATGGCCAATAAGCAAAGCTTTACCCCCGAGGAATGGACCAAGGTCATGGAGAGCGTGATGATGGCCGGCGTCGCCGTCACCGCCGCCGAGCCGAGCGGCCTGTGGGGCACGATGAAAGAAGCGTTTGCCAGCGGGACCACGCTCGCCGGTGCCAAGGTCGATCCCTCCGCTTCCGAACTCGCCAAGGCCGTTATGGCTGAACTGGAAACCTCGGAAGGTCGCACCGCCACGCGAGAAGCGCTGAAAACCCGCTATGCCGGCGCCAAGGCCCCGGACATCGTCGACCGTAGCGTCGCCAATTTGCAGGAGGTCTCCGGCATACTCGACGCCAAGGCCGGAGCCGACGCCGCACCGTTCAAGGCGCTTCTGGTGCACATCGCCGAGAAGGTCGCGAATGCCTCGAAGGAAGGCGGCTTCCTGGGCTTCGGCGGCGAGCGCGTCAGCCCGGCCGAGCAGGCGAGCCTCGACAAGATCAGGGCGGCGCTAGGCTCACGCACACAGGTCTGAGCAATGTAAGGTGATCGTTCGAGACGCGAGCAGTTCCGCTCGCGTCGAGGACGTGAATCGGGCTCTCGAGCCCTAAGCCGCTGTCAGCTTCTGCAGCACGTCGTCGGAGATATCGAAGTTGGCGAACACGCTCTGCACGTCGTCGTCATCTTCCAGCGCGGCGATCAACTTCATGATGCTGTCGGCGTGATCCTCGCCGACCTCGGTCGAGAGGTTGGGCTTCCACACCACCTTCACGCTCGCCGCTTCGCCGAGCTTGGCTTCCAGCTCGCCAGCGACCGTGCCGAGCGTGTCGAACGGGCAGACGATGACATGCCCATGCTCGTCGGAGTGAACGTCGTCGGCGCCGGCGTCGATGGCAGCCTCCATGATCGCATCGGCGGAGCCCGCCTTCGCGGCGTAGGTGATCTCGCCGACATGGGTGAACATGTGCGCCACTGATCCCGTCGCGCCTAGGTTGCCGCCGTACTTCGTGAACACGGCGCGCACCGCACCTCCGGTCCGGTTGCGGTTGTCGGTCAGCGCCTCGACCACGACGGCCACGCCGCCCGGTGCGTATCCCTCATACCGGATGTTTTCGTAGGCCTCGCTGTCGCCGCCGACGGCCTTCTTGATTGCGCGCGCGATGTTGTCGTTCGGCATGTTCTCCGCGCGCGCGGTCTGGACCGCGAGCCGCAGGCGTGGGTTCATGGCGGGATCGGGCATGCCGGCCTTGGCGGCGACCGTGATTTCGCGGGCGAACTTGGCGAACATCTTGGCGCGGGCCGCATCCTTGCGGCCCTTCTTATGCATGATGTTCTTGTATGCTGAATGGCCGGCCATGGCAGGATCTCGCGCGCTGTCTGGTTTCTTGGGCTCTTAATGGGCGAAGCGCCAGGGGCTGGTCAAGCAGCCCGGAACAGCGTGGCTGGTCAAGCAGCCCGGAACAGCGTGGCTGGTCAAGCAGCCCGGAACAATGCGGCTGGTCAAGCAGCCCAGAACGCCGGCTCCAGCTGAGACAGGCACCCGCCGAGCCGCAGTGCCCCCACCTGGACGGCAAGCCCCGTCTTGTCGTCCACCTCGATGGCCAGGCCGCACACGGTCGCCGGACCGGTCGCCGGCTCGAACCGCTGGCGTGGAATACGGGCGAGGAAACGATGCACCGGCTCCTCGGTGTCCATGCCCAGCACGGAATTGTAGTCCCCCGTCATCCCCGTGTCGGACTGGTAGGCCGTGCCCTTCGGCAGCACGCGCTCGTCGGCCGTCGGCGCATGCGTGTGGGTGCCGACGACGCCGGTCGCCCGCCCGTCGACGAACACGCCGAGCGCCTGCTTCTCACTCGTCGCCTCGGCATGGAAATCGATGAAGATCGCGTCGGCGCCTTCCTTCAGCGGACAGGCGTTGAGTTCCGCGTCGATCGCCCGGAACGGGCAATCGAGCTCGATCATGTAGACGCGTCCCATGGCGTTCATCACCAGCACGTCGGCGTCGTTGCGCGCCTTGAACAGGCCCGCGCCTTTGCCGGGCGTTCCCTTGGGAAAGTTGAGCGGCCGGATCAGCCGCGGCTGGCGCTCGATGAACACCAGCGTATCCTTCTGGTCGAACGCATGATTGCCGAGCGTGATCGCGTCGGCGCCCGCGTCGAGAATTTCCTGGGTGATGGCTTCCGTGATGCCGAAGCCGCCGGCGGCGTTCTCGCCGTTCACGACGACGAAATCCAAATCGTAGCGCTGGCGCAGAACGGGCAGGGCTTCAACAACGGCCTTGCGGCCGGCACGTCCGACGACGTCACCTATGAACAGCAATCGCATCTAGTTTCCGGCGCACTTCCTCGGCCCCGACGGTGTCAGGATCCAATCGACCGGCTGGTCATAGTCGTTGTGTGGAACGGCGTCGACCCTCAGTTCATCGTAAGCGAGGCCGATAACGACGGCAGGCTTAATGGTCTTGAGGCGCGCGATCGTGCGATCGTAGAAGCCACCGCCATAGCCCAGCCGGTAACCACGATCGTCGAACGCCAGCAACGCGGCGAGCACGATATCGGGCTCGATGACCGGCGCGCTGTCGCGCGGCTCCTTGATGCCCCACATCACTTCGTTGAGGTCATCGCCCGGCTTCCACGCCCGGAATACCAGCGGCTTGCCCTTGCCGACCATCACCGGAAGGCAGACGCCAAAGCCTTCGCCGATCAAGCGATCGATCAGCGGCAGCGGGTCCAGTTCTTCGCCGATGGGAAAGAATGCCGAGACCCAGGCCGGCGCATTCACGCCGGCGAAGCCGATGCCGTGGCTCTTGAGTGCCTGAGGCGCGGTCTCCCCGTACTTGCGGAATGCAGCCTCGCGTAGGGCTTTCTGCTTTGCTCGGAGAGCCGCCTTCTGAGCCTTGGTTTCGACGATCGCATCATCTGTCATCGTCGTTGCCAGGCCTCGAAATGAAGTGCCGCGGTGGCCGTTGGAACGGTTGATCTCGCCGGGTCCCTACAAATGTAAGGTGGGCGCCATATATCCGGAACCACGGTTCCAGTCAGGGACAGCTCCCAGGCAGATCTTATAGGCCCTGGAGATTCATGTGTTCCTGACGAACCCCGCAGCACGGCCAATGTAATCGCTTCGCTCCGGAAAATCGAGGGGCGAGCTAATCTTTGCCGACGACGGAGTTAAGCGAATCGAGCATGCCGTCGATCTTGCCGACGACTTTGTCGCGCGCCACCTCCAGCGCGCCGATGCGCGCCCTCGCCGCCTCGAGTTCGGCCTTCAGGCCGTCACGTTCGAGTTCGAGCGACTTCGTCCGCGCTTCCAGGCGCTGGACGGCATCGTTCACGCTGTTTGATGCTTCCTCAGGGCGAGCGGCTGCCCGCTTCGCCTTGGTTCGTTCCCGCTCTGCCATGAACCTATCCATCTAAGCTTGGGAAGCCGATTGCCCTCTGGCTTCAACCCAATGCAAAGTTCAGCTGCGAACATACGAGACCTCACCGGCATGCGCAACCAACGAAGACCATTTGTCCGCATGTTCGCTCGTTTCGCGCGCACGCTGAAATTGCACGAAAAAACTTGACTGCGACTCATTGACAGCAGCGAGCCTCATCAACTTAATGGCGCGCGAAATCCTACCCCTTGAGCATCGCTGCGAATTG
>JAKAXS010000108.1 GCA_021816505.1 Pseudomonadota bacterium | reverse complement strand
AACGGCTTCTTCTACGACTTCGCCAAGGCCGAACCTTTCGTGCCCGACGATCTGGCGAAGATCGAGAAGAAGATGCACGAGATCATCGCCAAGAATGCGCCGTTCACCAAGCAGTTCTGGTCGCGCGATAAAGCCAAGCAGGTTTTCCGCGACAAGGGCGAGCTGTTCAAGATCGAGCTGGTCGACGCCATCCCGGAAGGCGAGGACCTGAAGATCTACAATCAGGGCGAATGGTTCGACCTGTGCCGCGGGCCGCACATGACGGCAACGGGCCATATCGGCAAGGCGTTCAAGCTGCAGAAGTTTGCCGGCGCCTATTGGCGCGGCGACAGCACCAAGCCGCAGCTGCAGCGCATCTACGGCACCGCGTGGGCAAACGAAGACGACCTGAAAAAGTACCTCACCATGCTGGAGGAGGCGGAGAAGCGCGACCACCGCGAGGTGGGCCGCGTGATGGACCTGTTCCATTTCCAGCACGAGGCGCCGGGCAGCGTGTTCTGGCATCCCAAGGGCTGGCAGCTGTTCCAGAACCTGATCAACTACATGCGCCGCCGCCAGATCGAGGCCGGCTACGTCGAGGTCAACTCGCCCGACATGATGGAGAAGCACTTCTGGGAGCTGTCCGGCCACTGGGAGAACTACGGTGAGAACATGTTCACCACCGTTCTTCCCGACGAGCGCGTGTTCTGCTGCAAGCCGATGAACTGTCCCGGTCACGTGCAGATCTTCAAGCATGGCCTGACGAGCTACAAGCAGCTGCCGGTGAAGATCGCCGAGTTCGGCAAGGTGCATCGCTACGAGCCGTCGGGCGCGCTGCACGGCATGATGCGCGTGCGCCATTTCACCCAGGACGACGCGCACATCTTCTGCACCGAAGATCAGATCATGGCCGAGTGCCTGAAGATCAACGATCTGATGCTGTCGATCTACGGCGACTTCGGCTTCGAGGACATTTTCATCAAGCTGTCGACACGGCCGGAAAAGCGCGTCGGCGCCGACGAGCTGTGGGACAAGGCCGAGAAGGCGCTGTCCGACGTGCTCGACGAGGTGACCAAGCGCTCAAACGGCCGCGTGAAGACGGCGCTGCAGCCGGGTGAGGGCGCGTTCTACGGGCCCAAGCTGGAATACGTGCTGAAGGACGCCATCGGCCGCGACTGGCAGTGCGGTACCACGCAGGTGGACTTCAACCTCGCCGGCCGCCTCGGCGCGTTCTACATCGACGAGCATTCCTCGAAGAAGACGCCGGTCATGATCCACCGCGCCATGTTCGGCTCGCTGGAGCGTTTCACCGGCATCCTGATCGAGAACTTCGCCGGACACTTCCCGCTGTGGCTTTCTCCGCTGCAGGTGACGGTGTGCACGATCGTGTCCGACGCCGACGCGTACGCGCTGGAAGTCGTGGACGCATTGAAGGCCGCCGGCCTGCGTGCCGATGTCGACCTGCGCAACGAGAAGATCAACCTGAAGGTCCGCGAACATTCGCTGACCAAGGTGCCGGTCATGCTCGTCGTCGGCAAGCGCGAGGCGGAAGAGCGCAAGGTCTCGATGCGCCGCCTGGGCAGCCAGGACCAAAAGGTGATGACGCTGGATGAGGCGGTTGCCGCCCTCGCCGGCGAAGCGATGCCGCCTGATCTGAAGCGCACGTGATGTCGCGTCGGCCCGGTTGGCCGGCGCGCTTACCCGATAGTCCTCAGGATCGGTCGCACGCGGCTCGCGCCGCCGCGAGCTGAGCCTCGATCGCCGCAATGAGCGTCGCCTGCTCGATGGGCTTGCCAATGTGTCCGTTCATGCCCGCCGCGAGACAGCGCGCAACCTCGTCCGCGGCGACGTTCGCCGTCATGGCGACAATGGGCAAGCCTTCCAGGCGGTCCCCGCCGCCTTCCCGGATCTGCCGGGTCGCCTCGTAGCCGTCCATCTCCGGCATCTGGATGTCCATGAGCACGAGATCGTAGCTGCCATCGCGGGCTGCCTTGACGGCCTGTGCACCTCCGTGCGCGGTCGTCACGCGATACCCACTCTTCGTCAGAATGGCCTCTGCGACGTCGCGATTGAGAGCCATATCGTCCACCACGAGGATCCGGGCATCGGTCGTCACGCTGGGGAGCGCGGCGCGTACCCGCCCCGTGGTCGCGGCCGCCGGCGAGAGGGCAACGTCGAACCAGAAGCGCGAGCCCGACCCCATCGTGCTTTCGACGCCGATGCGTCCACCCATGGCCTCGACAAGCCGCTTGCAGATCGCCAATCCCAAGCCTGAACCGCCATACGCGCGGGTCCGCGAACCGTCGACCTGACTGAAGCGCTGAAACAGCAGCGGCAAGTTGTGCTGGGCAATTCCGCGTCCGGTGTCTGTCACGGCAAAGGACAGGAGGATGTCCTGAGCGCCCGGTGTGCCGGCGCGCCTCTTCACATCCAGCCGAACCGAGCCGGCATCCGTGAACTTGATGGCGTTGACCAGCAGGTTCATCAACACCTGCCGTAGACGGTTCGCGTCACCCATCAGCGTTGCATGCTTGATGTCCGGTGCGAGGTGTAGATCAAGCTCCAAGCCTTTCTCGGCGGCCGGAACCGAGACCAACGCCAGTGTCGTGGTGCAGAGTTCCTCCAACACGAACCGCGACGGCTCGATGCGCACGACGCCTGCTTCCAGAGCGGAAAAATCGAGGACATCATTGACCACGGTCAACAGCGCACGGCTGGCATTCTCGATGTTGGCGACCTCGCGCTGGGCATCGGCGGCCAAATCGCTGCGCTGAGCCAGCAACTGCGTGAAGCCGATTATTCCGTTCAGAGGCGAGCGCAGCTCATGGCTCATCGTCGCCACGAAATCGGACTTGGCGGCACTCGCGATCTCAGCGTCGCGCTGCGCGGCATTTGCGCGACGTTGTTCTTCGATGAGACGGGTGCGAAGCCGCGCCTGCTCCGTCACCACGATGGCCACCGGCAGCGAAGCCAGGAACGTCACGGCCATGAAAAACTGCGTGACCAACATCGGCGTCAGATAACCGTTTCCGTCGCCGACAGGCCGGTCGAGCATGATATGCAAGGTTGCAATCACGAATATCGCAAGCGTCGTCATGGCGGCGTAAACCGGCCCCAACCGGAATGCCGTCGCGATGACGAATGGCATGCTGAGAATCAGCAACTCATAGCGCCCATTGAACAGAAACACTGCTGACGCCGTGCAGGCCACCAGCGGCCACAGCACAGCCTCGACGCCCCCGGCGTCGGACGGTTGCACGGCAGCCTTGGGACGATCGGTGAAGATGAGGACGAGTGCCGGCAACAACACGACGAAGCCTAGGAACTCATTGAGAGACCACGTCATAAAGAATCTTAGCGGATCGCCGAGGTCGTTGTTGAGGTATGACAGAAGCAAACCCAGCAGCGCCGAGAGCGACGAGGTGATCGACGCAACGATCACGAATTTTACGAGGCCGGACGGACGATCGACAAAGTCCAGCGTCCCGCGCCAGGCCCTCAGGAGCAGGTAGCATCCCAGCGGGTTGACCATGTTGACGAGAGTCAACCAGAAGACGTAGCCCGGCGCGTCAAATACCAAGAGTTGGCCGATGTAGTCGGCCACCAATCCCAGCAAGACCAGTGAGACGCGCGCCCGATCGGTCGGCAACAGCCAAAGGCAGGCACACATCCAACTGGTGCCGGGCCAAACGATTGCGAGAATCGTCGATTGATTGGATTGCGCGTAGGAGAAAGCCACAGCATCGAGCGCCGCATAGATCGCAGCCGCCAATCCGACCTGCACCCAGATCGGCAGGTTCACGATCGCCGGGCGCGGCTTGGGTATGTCAGCAACCATGCATTTTCCATCGATACGACGTCGTCTGTGCTTTCCTGACGCGAATTGCACGTTCGATCAATCCGCTGACTGTCATATGTGACATTCGCGCGCGCATGTTGTCCCGTAATGTGGCCTTAAGGTTCCGGGCTAGAACCCGTGTCCAACACGACTTGGACGGGGATTCGATCATGCGGTTGCGGGTATTGGTGCCGGTGTTGGCGTTGGCGTTAGGCGGCTGCGCGAGTTCGGACGACAGCTTCCTGTGGACCTTGGCTCCGGTGAACGAGCGCGACGCGCGCGCGTATGCAGCGGTCCCGGGCGAACGCTTCCGTATCCCGGCAGCCGACCTGTCGAAGCTTCCGCCGAAGTATCGCCGCCAGTTGGTCCGCTACGACACGCCCCATAAGCCGGGCACGATCGTCGTCGATCCGGGCGCGCGCTTCCTTTATCTCGTCGCCGAGAACGGCCGCGCCATTCGCTATGGCGTCGAGGTCGGCCGCGAAGGCCTGGAATGGAGCGGCACGGCCACCATCGCCCGCCGGGCCGAGTGGCCGACGTGGACGCCTCCCGCCGAGATGATCGCCCGCGATCCCAAAGTTGCGCCGTTTGCCGCCGGCATGCCCGGCGGACCGGAAAACCCGCTGGGTGCCCGCGCCCTCTATCTCTATCAGGGCGGCAAGGACACGCTGTACCGCATCCACGGTGGCGGCGCCGCCGGCCGCATCGGCGAGGCGACGTCGAGCGGTTGCGTACGCTTGCTCGATCAGGACGCGATCGATCTCTACAAGCGCGTGCCCAACGGAGCCGAAGTCGTCGTGCTGCCGGCCCGCGTCGCAGGCGGCGAACAAAAAACGAGGCTGTAGAGCAGATCGGATAACGGCGCGCTGACGCAGGCAAAGTCTGGTTGGGCATGGCAGCCCGCCGGGCCTTGCATGGCTCAGGACTAGTCAGTCGCCGTCAATCTCAATAGAGCTTGCAAGCAACATCTGCCGCCAACGCAAGAAGGCGCCACGCAAGCGCCCTGGACCATGTCCTCTCCCTCGCAAACCCTCTCGCTCCGTGACGCGCTGCTTGCCATCGCGGTCATGGCCGTATGGGGCACGAACTTCACGGTCATCCGCATCGGCCTCGATCAATTACCGCCGTTGCTGTTCGCGGCGCTGCGCTTCACGTTCGCGCTGCTGCCGGCCGTGTTCTTCATCAAGCGGCCGGACGTGCCGTGGCGCAACCTCGCCGCCTATGGCTTCCTCATCGGCTTCGGTCAGTTCGGCATCATGTTCATCGCCATGAACGGCCACATCACGCCGGGGCTGGCGTCGCTCGTCATGCAGCTGCAGGTGTTCTTCACCATCGGTCTCGTCGTCTACCTGACGAGTGAACGCGTGCGGCCGTTTCAGGTCCTCGCTCTGCTGATGGCATTCGCGGGCGTCGGCGTGATCATGGCGCATACCGACGGCACGACGACCGCGTTCGGCCTGGCGCTCGCGCTGGTCGCCGCCTTCAGCTGGGCCGGCGGCAACGTCGTGTCGCGGGCCACGCCGGGTGTGAACATGCTCGCGTTCGTCGTGTGGTCGAGCCTGTTCGCCGTGCCGCCGCTGATCCTGGCGTCGCTCGTGCTGGAGGGCTGGCCCGCGATCCGCGACGGATTGGCAGGCGCGACGTCCGTCACCTGGGCAGCCGTGCTGTATCAGTCGGTCGCCAACGCGCTGTTCGGCTATGCCGTGTGGGGATGGCTTCTCGGCCGCTATCCGGCTGCCACCGTCGCGCCGATGTCGCTGCTGGTGCCCGTGTTCGGCATGGGAGCGGCCTACATCTGGCTCGGTGAGCCGCTGTACGACTGGAAGCTCGCCGCCGCAGCGCTGGTCCTGTCGGGCCTCGCGCTGAATCTGCTCTGGCCCAAGTTCGCCGCCCTGCGCGGTGCGCGCATTCCGCCCGCGAGCTGAAATTCCGAATTTGATCGCAAGGTTCGGAGTGCAGCGGGGTTCCCGGCGCACTACGTTAGCGTCATGGCACAGGCACGGCAAAAAGCATCAGCACAGATCCCGGCGGGTGCAGACGAGGCGCGCTGGGAAGCCGTCGTGGCGCGCGATGCGTCCCACGACGGCCGGTTCGTCTTCTCGGTGAAGACGACCGGGGTCTACTGCCGCCCGTCATGTGCCGCGCGGCAGCCCAATCGCGAGAACGTCGCCTTTCACGACACGCCCGCCGCTGCCGAGCAGGCTGGATTCCGTCCCTGCAAGCGCTGCAAGCCCGACGGCCCCAGCCGTGACGCCGAGCTGCGCGGCAAGATCGCCGCTGCCTGTCGTATGATCGAAGGCGCCGAGGATGAGCCGGGTCTCGATGAGCTGGCTGCGGCAGCCGGGCTCAGCCCGCATCACTTCCACCGCGTGTTCAAGTCCATCGTCGGCGTCACGCCGAAGGCCTACGCCGTCGCGCGACGCCAGACGCGGGTGCGCGCCAAACTTACCGGGAGCAAATCCGTGACCGAAGCCATCCATGACAGCGGATACAATTCATCCGGCCGGTTCTATGCAGACAGCAACGAGGTTCTCGGCATGACGCCGACAACGTTCCGTAGCGGCGGAGCCGACGCGCAGATCAAATTCGCCGTGGCGCAATGCTCGCTCGGCGCCATCCTTGTCGCGGCGAGCGAGAAGGGCGTGTGCGCGATCTTCCTGGGAGACGACCCGCAGGCCCTCGTGGACGATCTCCAGAACCGCTTTCCCAAGGCACATCTCGTTGGCGGCGATGGCGCCTTCGAGAGCCTGACGTCGAAAGTGATCGGTTTCATCGAACGGCCGGACGCGCGGTGGGATCTGCCGCTCGACATCCAAGGCACCGCGTTCCAGCATCGCGTCTGGCAAGCGTTGCAAGCCATTCCTGCCGGGCAGACGCTGACTTACGGCGAAGTGGCGCAGCGCATCGGCGCGCCGAAAGCCGTGCGCGCGGTGGGCAGTGCCTGCGGCGCAAACCCGGTCGCCGTCGCCATCCCGTGCCATCGGGTTATCAGGACGGGCAACTCCGGTACGGTCGGCGGCGGCTACCGCTGGGGCATCGACCGCAAGCGAGCCCTGCTCGCGCGCGAAGCGAAGGTAAAAGGGCAGGGCAGTCGCGGGTGATCGCCAGCGCGCCGCGCGGTTACTGCGGTTTCAATCCTGCGACGTAGCGCTGGGCGTTCTTGACGTATCGCCCGGCACCACCGGTGAAGCGGGCGACGTCCTCGTCGGTCAGCTGGCGCACGATCTTGCCGGGCGAACCCAGCACCATCGAGCGCGGCGGAATGACTTTGCCTTCGGCGATCAGCGTGTTGGCGCCGATCAGGCACTCCTCGCCGATCACCGCTCCGTTGAGAATGATCGAACCGATGCCGACGAGACTGCGCCGGCCGATCGTGCAGCCGTGCAGCATCACCATGTGGCCGATCGTGCAGTCGGCCTCCACGTCGAGCGGGAAACCGGGATCGGTGTGCAGCACGCAGCCGTCCTGGATGTTGGAGCGCTCGCCGATGCGGATCAGTTCGTTGTCGCCGCGCAGCACGGCGCCGAACCAGACGCTGCTATCCTCGCAGAGCTCCACCTTGCCGAGCACCACGGCGTTGGGCGCCACGAAGTAGCGGCCCGAGGCGGGCGTCTTCACCGCAACGCCGTCCAGCGTGTAGAGGCTCATGCGACCTTCTCCGCAGTCTGCGCTCAGAGATCTTCGTCGAGGATCGCCATCTGGAACTGATAGCCGTCGTCGTCCTCGTCCTTGAACAGGACAGCGATGAAGTCGTCGTTGATGAAGACCTCAGCGGAATCGTCCTTCTTCGGACGCGCGCGCACGCTGATGGCGTTGTTGCCGAAGGTCTTGCGCAGATAGCTCTCGACCTTCGTCATTTCTTCTTTCTTCACCGCGTGATCCTTTGCGTTGAGAGACGGCCCACCGTGCGGGCCGAGGTTGAGGTTGATGAGGTTGAACGATGCGTCACAGGCAGGCGTAGTCGTCCGGCCCGAGGTACTGGTCCATCGACCGCGCGGGTTCCGCGCAGCCGGCCGAGCCGACGATGCGCGCGGGCACGCCGGCCGCGGTCATGTTCGGCGGCACGTCGGTCAGCACCACCGATCCGGCCGCGATCTTCGAGCAGTTGCCGATGTGGATGTTGCCCAGCACCTTGGCGCCGGCGCCGATCAGAACGCCGGAGCCGACTTTCGGATGGCGGTCGCCCGTTTCCTTGCCGCTGCCGCCCAGCGTCACCGCGTGCAGGAACGAGCAGTTCTCACCCACGACCGCGGTCTCGCCGATGACGACGCCCAGATC
>JAKAXS010000107.1 GCA_021816505.1 Pseudomonadota bacterium | reverse complement strand
TCCGATCTTGACTGGATACCGACTGGACCGCCGGCTCAGGCGGAGCGGCGACCGGTACGACAGCCGAGGCCGTCGCGGAAGGCACGGCCGGCGTGCTGTGCGCATTCGATGCCGCAAGACCCGCCGCAAGTGCGTTGAGCGCGGAAACCGGACCGCTTCCAGCCGTCGCGGGCAGTTGCACGCTGGGAGCACGAGACGATGCCGGCTCAGCGGTGGGGATGGACGCTGCATACGACGGAACAGGCGCCGGTGGCGTTGCCTGTTCCACCGATGCGGGCGCGGGTGACGGTGCCGGTGTTTCGACCTTTGCCGACGTCACAGGCCGCGAGAACAACGTCGTCCGCGGCGGCAGCGGAACACTGACCGTCGATGCACCGGCGGACGGCGCGGCAGAGCCCGCATCGTTCTGCTGCGAAGACGTCGACGGCATCGACGCTATGACGACCTTTTCCGCGGGCGCCGGATCGGCCGGCCCCGGACTTTCCGAAGTGGCGACCGGCAATCTCGGTTCAAAACGCGGAAGACCCGGCAATGGCGATGTCTCTGCGCTCCGCGACGGCACGACAGTACCGAAGCTGTTCTGCTCGGCATCGGCGTGCGGCAACGTCGGCTCGGCCTTTGCGCTGCCGATGAACGTCGACGGCGGCGACGCACCGGGCGGTGCCGCGTATGAACTGGTAGTGGGGTAGAACCCGCCGCTTGGGCGGCCAAGCGACGGCGTCGGCGGCGGCGCAGCAGATGACGTGCCCGGCGCACTGTCCGGCTTGTCATTGTTTCGCGTGGATGGCGAGCGCCACACCGCCCACTGGTTCGACGCGTCCGACCTGTCGCCGGTTTCCCTCACGGGTGCGACAGGCACCGCCTCGGCAATCGGCTCAGCGAGAAGGTCGTCGAGATCGTTGTCGATCGAGCGTGACCGTTCCGACTGCTCGAAGCCCGGCCCGAGCGGGTCGATCTCCGCTCCGCGATCGGACGAACTCAACGGGCTCGACGGAGCAGATTGACCGAAGCGCGTATCTGCGAAGCTGCCGGTGGACTGCGGTGGATTGGAAGCGAACGTCGTGCGCAACGCCTCGGAGAGTCGCCCGAACGACGGGCTCGCGCGATCCGCTGCGGGAGGTCCACCGAAAGACCGGCCGGATGACGGTATCGCACGCGTCGACTCGCGAGCCGGCTGCGACGCCACCGGCGCCGGACCTGGAGCGGTACCAGCGCCAAACGACGGCGGGATTTTCTTCGCTTCTGCCGGCGCCTTGCTGGGATCCTCGGCAATGATCTTGCGGATCGATGCGAGGATCTCGTCCATGCTGGGTTCGCCGGCTTTCGTGGGACCGCTCATTCCTTTGACCTCAACGCGCGTCGGCATTGGACTTCAACGCGCAAATTTGCGGCGCCGGAATCACGACTGATATTCAGGAACATGGCCGCAGAACGGTGGTACACGCGAGGCCGCCGTGGCGCAATGGGCGCGCACGGCTTATCAAACGGCCACAGCGCCGCGGACGCACACCCTTCGCGCCCAACCTTCGACGGCAAGCCTTGCGGCATCGCGCTACGACGATCCTTGCTTAGTTTCCGTTGAACTTGCGACTGGACTTTACGCTTTCCGCCAGTTCGATCGACAGTGCTTTCTCGACCATGCGCGGCATATTCTCGGCCAGCCACTGGCGCAGCATCGGGCGCAACAGATCGGCGGTCGTATCCTCGATTCCCGTCGCAGCGGCGGCGACCGGTGCCGGAGGCGGTGGCGGCGGACGCGACGCGTGATCGACCACCGGCGCGAAGCGGTGCATGTCGTCGAGGCTGAGACTGGCTTCGTCAAAGCTCGGCGAAGCAGGCGCGGATTGGAACTGCGGTTGCGGCGGCGGCGGAATAGATGCGCTGAACACATCCTGCGGCGATGGAACCGGAAACTCGGCGACGTGATGGATCGGCGTCGGCTCGGATGGCGGGCGATACTCAGATACAGGCTGATCGGGTACTGCACCGCTGAGAGGCGCCGACATTCCCGCCATGCGACGGTCCCGGAACGGAACCATGACGCGGCGGACATCCTCAGGTGCGCTCATCGAAGCAACGGGCGTGTTCGTCAGCGGCGGCTCCGATACCGACGCCTGCGGTGCCGCCGCGGGCGGCAACGACGCGGCTTGCACGGTATCGGCCTCACGTGCGGCCAACGGCACCGAGTCGCCACCACGCGCAAGCTTGAGCGAACTCAACGCACTCGATAGCGAACCATTCCCGCCTGCATCGCGGAGCGCGCCACGATAGCGATCGGCACTCCCCTCGCCGTTCTGTGAACTGCCGTGCACATTATCCAGACCACCGTTCCCGTTCGACACGGCGAGGATCATTCCGGAATCACGCAGCGCGCCACGATAGCGCTCTTGCGAGTCAGTCTCGTCACCTTTGCGGGCGGCCTTCTGTTCGCTGCCAGAAGCATTGCGTATGGCGTCCGTGAGCCGGCCGAACAGCGGCTGCCGCTCAGGCGCCGGCGCGGCGGGGCGAAAGATCGAGGGCAATTCGAAGTCGTTGCCCTCCTCGTGATCATCCGGCTTGTTGCGGTATTTGGCGTTGAGATCGATGACAGGATTTGCGGCGGTCGGCTCCTCGGCGATGATGCGCCGAATGGAAGCTAGGATCTCCTCCATGCTGGGCTGGCCGTTCTTATTGTTCAGATCCATTACGCCACCTCTTACGCCTACCCAAAGATAAGGCCACGCGGCCGCCTAGCCGCACACCCCGACCGCACTTCGCTTATCGTCCCCCAATGACCATGCCGGCAAACCACCCCTCCCGACGATATACGTCGGTACCGACCGATCATTCCCCGTTGCTTAGATGAACCACCGTTAATTGAACCGTAAGAACGATCCTAGGCAACCGTGTGGCAAAATGATGCATAAATTTCAGCGGCGCAACCGCTGGGTTTACCGCCGGCCAAGCGAAGTCAATCGCTGAAAACAAAATGACGTGCGATTGCAGCGCGCTGCCATATCGGCTTCACGCACTGCTCGCATTTCTATAACCGGGAAAAAATCAGCCGTCTCTTACTTCGACGGTTCGCGCGACACGTCGGTCGACCAACCATCGCGTGACGAGCCGTCACCGTGCGTGATCGACGTGCTCCACCATTCGCGGCGCACATCCTTGTAGTGGACCTCGGGATCGTAGACTTCGGAGACCGAGCCAGTCGCCAATGCATCCAGGCGACCGATGGAGGCGACGACGTTGTACGAAAGAACAACGAGGTTGCGCCGCGTGGTGACAAGCGAGACCTCAGAGGTCAAAAGCTCGAGTTCGGCGTTGAGGACATCGAGCAGCGTGCGCTGGCCGACCTTCTCTTCTTCACGCACACCGGCAAGCGCGGTGCGGTTCGCTTCAACCTGCGTTTGGTCTGACAGAAGCTGCGCGCGTGCGGCGAGCATCTGCGCGTAGACCGACGTCACGATCGACTGTGTCTCGGTGCGGAACTGCTCGATTTCCTGAAGCAGCGCAACATGCTGCTCCTTGGCCTGGCGAATGCGCGCCCGGGTCTCGCCGCCTTCATAGATCGGAACCGTCACGCGGCCAGTGACCGTCGCGCTGTCCTCGCGGCTGTCGAGGCTCTCCTGCCTGTCGTAAACCCGGTCGTAATCTGCCGTGACATCGACCTGCGGCAGCAACTCGCCGCGGATGCGATTCACCGTGTGGCGCGCGGCCTGTTCGCGGTAGAGAGCCGCGATGTTGTTCGGGTTCTCTTGCGTGGCGGCCGAAACGGCCTCGTCCAGCGTCTTGGGCAAGCCCGGCGCATTGGGCGTGGGCTCTTTCAGATTGTTCGGCGGATGACCGACGACACGCTCGTAGGACGCACGGCTGACCTTCAGCTGTGCCCGCGCCGCATCGAGCGACGAAACCGCCAGCGCGCGCCGCGCCTGAGATTGCGCCAAGTCGGTGCGCGTGACTTCGCCTACGGCGAAACGGTCCTGCACCGCTTTCAATTCGCGAGCGAGAACGTTGACGTTGTTCTCGCGCAACTTCACGATCGTCTGATCGCGAATGACGTCCATGTAGGCCGTGACGGCGTCAAGCAGCACCTGGTGCTCGACCGCACGCAGCGTCTCGCGACCCGCACGAACGAACGCTTCGCTTTCACGCACGGCGTTGGTCGTCTGGAAGCCATTGAAGATCGACTGCGACAGCGTCACGCCATATCCCTTGGGATACGTCGTCGACCGGTCTGTCCCAAGCGTGTTTCTCAGTTTGTTGTAGCTCCGGCTGATGTCCGCCGTGCCCGTGATGATGGGACGGTAGCCGGACATCGCGCGCGCCACTTCCTCGTCCGTGCCGCGCAGTCTTGCGCGCTCGGCGTCGATCTGTGGGTTGTAGCGGTAGGTCGCGGCCAGAGCGTCCTTCAGAGACTCGGCGTTGGCTGGACCATGAGCCAGCACTCCGGCCAAGACCAGACTGCCGCTGACAATCGTAAGGCGCAATGTTCGCGAGAGGAGCATCGATCCGATCATTCCATGGCCTTCGCCAGACTAGGCGACCAACAAGTCAATCTCGCACCCTTTACCCCGATTCGCACTCCTCGCTCCCCCAGGGCTGACGAGCCGCCCGGGCGTAGTGGCCATAATCCCACACTTTGGCTAGGCCAAAGACCCTAATCGTGATTAATTACAGAGCAAATGCCGGTGCTCGCGCGAAACCGGGGAGGAGACCGGCCGCCGCATCGAAACCGAAGGTCTCGCCATAGACTTGGCCGCTGCGGCGCCAGAGGATCGCCCGCCCCCCGTTCGCAGCCGAAAGCACCGCGACCAGCCGGCCGCCATCCTTGAGCTGGGACAGCAAGGCGTCGGGCGCAGCCGCGACGGCACCCTCGACCAGGATGGCGTCGTAAGGCGCGTTCGCAGCCCAGCCCTCGCTCAGCGCCCCCTGCACGACGCGCACACCATTCGCGCACCGCTCGGTCTGCTCCTTTGCCGTGGATAACAGACCGGCATCGGCCTCGAGCGCAGTCACCTCCGCGCCCATGATCTGCAGCACGGCTGCGCCATACCCTGTTCCGCAGCCGACCACCAAGACGCGATCACGATCGCCAACGTCAGCGAGTTGTACGAGTTTGGCAAAGGTACGTGGGGCCAACAGCGCGCGACCGCTGGCGACCGGAACGTCGTTGTCGGCATACGCCAGCGCTTCACGGCCGGCCGGCACGAAATTCTCGCGAGGAACCTGAAGCATGGCGCGAATGATACGGCGGTCGGTGACGTCGCTCGGACGCACCTGACTATCCACCATGCTGACCCGCTGCTGGACAGCGTCAACCATGCTCACCCCCAAGACCGCGGCGCCGATGCGCCGGTCGCACATTATCCAATGCCGCCGGGCTGGCAAAGCAACCCCGGCTGGCAGGCATCGAGATGCCACATCATCATGACATCTCCTAGCTGTTGTGCCGTGCCCCAGCCTTGTGTTAAACGCCAGCGCTCTGGATGGCCACGTGGCGGAGTGGTGACGCAGCGGATTGCAAATCCGTGCACGCCGGTTCGATTCCGGCCGTGGCCTCCAAACTTTCTTCGAAACGCCCTAGCCGCTCCGTTAAGGGTCTGCTATGAGGCGCCATTCGTCGACAAGCTTGATGCGGACGCGTTCCGCCAAGCGTCTGATATTCCGTGGTAGCTCAGTGGTAGAGCAATCGGCTGTTAACCGATCGGTCGTAGGTTCGAATCCTACCCACGGAGCCATTTTGGCTCAGTAGTTCGCCCACACCCGCATGTAACTGCCTCGAGCCCACACCGTTATTTAAGGGCGTGGCAACTTGGCCGGCCGCGTGGCCTCACGCCTCGCCACAAGCCCCGCACCCGTCACGGCTTTTTTTGCCAGTGCCTTGCAAACTTTGGTGTCATTACGGGCACCAAGCGAATTGATGACTAAGGCGAGCTTTCGTTGGCGGTCCGGATATGGCGTCTGGCCCATTTTAGAGAGCATGGCATTGTATCTCTCAAACATAGCTGCTTCAGCCCGGCATAGCTCCTCTTCATCGGGCTTGTCGCTAAGCGGCACCTTCGATGCCTCCACCACCGGATCGGCGGTTCCCTTCTGATTGATCTGGTCGAGATAATAGAGACGTGTAAGCAGGCTCTTGGCGAGAAGCGGTGACCGGCTCTTGGCCTTCTCCGCACCCTTTACGGACATGCGAACGTACGTCAGGAACGAGTCGTCGTGGAATGCGCGCATCGTCGAACTGTCTAGACCGGCATTCCATGCAGCGGCGTCCTTTAACACTTGGCGGAACGCGACTATGGGAAGCGTTTTCCCGGGATTGGAAAGGCAACCCCTCAAGGCTGTGAAAGACGCGGATAGATTCTCCTTGCGGGCCTTCTTCCAGAAGTCATCGACAAGCGGCTCAGTATTGCCCCAGAAGTCGATCTGCTTGGCGCCCCAGCTGAGCGCGCTGTTCTGGTAGACCGCGTCCAACAGCTGATACGGTGACGCGTACGGAGCGTCCTTAAACCCTTCGGCGGGAATGACAGAGATCTCGTTATAAACGATGACGTTATAAAACGCCCACTCCTCGTCGGAGAGCGAGGCCTTGTGCTGGCTCATGAAGTCGAGGAAATGCTGCAAGCCACTTCTGCGCTCTGCGGCATTGTTCAAATGGCGCACATTGAGGTCGACGCGCACAGCCTCGAGCGCGATGCGTTCAGCGTGATAGCGGCGCTGACGGCCGCAGTAGTCGGCAACGTCTGGCCTGTGTCGGTTATTGTTCTGGCAAAGTTGGCCCGTGTATCGCGCCTCCTGCCGGATGCGATCCGTGAGCTTGAGGTAAGGGCCCTTTCCGGCGCTGCTGTCGACGGGCGTTGCGGGGCGTATCAGATAGAGCTGGCCGGTCTTGACGTCAGCGTGAGACAACCGCCCGGACAAACCGTGCCAGGTATTTGCCTTCAACCATCGATCGACGTCCTTGGAAGCGATGCGGAACTCTTCTGTTCTGCCCTTGCGGTGAGGCAGGGTCGAAAGCGTTACCACGGTGGCGTCCGCATCGCTCGTGACGTGCACGCAAGCACGCCGGGCGCGTAGCGCGGTGCAGGAGTATGGCGCTGTCTTGTCGGAGAGAAGTAGCGGGACGTAACGGATACATCGCCCGCCCGGCAACGCGATCAACGTTTCTGCATTTGCGAGCGATCCAAGAATTCCGCTCGTCACGACACCGCAGGCCGCCGAGTCAGCTCCCGTTGAGCGGGCCCCCTTGCACTGGCTGCCCGATAGCACGATTGGGTCTTTGAGCGTCGCCTTAGCTGCAAGCGTGTCGGCCGCAGAACCGTCGCGATATTCGCCGGGCTCTAGTCTGGCGATGTCATCGGCCAGACATTTTCCTGTCCAGGAAACGGGCTTGGCGTCCTGTTCGAACGTCGCAATTTCTGCAAGGCATTGACGCGCATTATCGAGATTGCGCTGGAGCCTTGACTTCTTCTCGGCAGCGCTGGCCGACGAAGCGAGCAGGAACTGAAGCGCAAAGAAAGCAAACGTTACCAGTCGAAAAGCACGCATGACCGGGACCTCACCAAAGGCGAAAGTGTATCAGCAGGACTGGGTCCGACAAAGAACCACGCGTGCTGACAGACGGATTATCCCAATCATTCTTTCGTCGCTGTTCTTGGATCTCCCGTTTCGCTGTCCCTAGGCGCCGCTACGTTGCGATGTCGGCTGCTGGTATGATGCCGCTCCGGCAAGCTGATCGTTCAGCACTGCGGCAAGTCGCGATACTGAATGAGCCCCCAGCCAAAGATGGAGTCGCGGCCTGGTGGGCCGAGGTCCTTGGCAGCCGAGCGGACGCGATCGGAGGCTGCCGCAGGATCCGCCCCGGAAGCCGCGTGCAGTGCGATCGCAGCCGCCACGAAGGGTGCGGCAAAGGACGTACCGTCGACGCGGGATACAGAACCATTCTTGCCGGCCACGACAATGCCTGCGCCAGGCGCGGCAAACGCGATGTGGTCGCCGCGGTTGGAACTGCGCAACACACGAAGCCGGCCATCAATGCCAGTCACGGCATTCACCCCCGGGTAGCGCGCCGGGTAGCCCGTAGCGCCACCTCCGACTTTTCCGGCTGCGGCAACGATG
>JAKAXS010000106.1 GCA_021816505.1 Pseudomonadota bacterium | reverse complement strand
GATCTTCAAGCGGTCGCCGGAATCAGAGCGGCGAACGGCAGAAACACGGCGAGCTTCAGCAGACGTGGCAGCATATCGGGCGCTCCTCATTCCGCGCTAAACTCTTGAAAGCACGAGTGGGTTCCGCGGCTGCGCGAAGCATATTGCGTAGCACAATGGGATGACAGGGCTTAGGCCCGGACAGATTGCCGCTTGCTTTCCTGGGGCGCTAGGCGGCGCCGGTGCCCTTCTCCAGGCGGGTGATACGCTCCAGCAAACCGGGCCGACGGGCCGCATCGCCGGCGGTTGCGGCCTGGGGGGCGTCGGGCGAGGGTCCCGCGACAGGATCCAGGCGGCGCACCAGGCCGTCGTTCGCCTCCCCGTCAGCTGACGCCGTATCCGGCACGTCGCGCGACCCGAACGGGGTTGTCGGCGCGTCCTGGGCATTGTCCGACGCGTGATCGTTGGCAGCGAACGGTCGTGGCGCCGAAATGCGCTCAGCCAGCGTGGGGCGCTTGACGTCGTAGCTGGTCCGGCGTTGCGGGCCGCTCGCGGGCAGGGTGCCGGCGCCGAGGCGGCGCATCTCGTCCATGAAATGCGCGGCTTGGCGCGCGAGCTTGTCGTTTGCCGCGGCGATCTCGGTGCGCAGCGTCTGGATCGTGGTGACTTGCTCGTCTGCCTTAGCCTGCAGCGCACTGAGCCGCGCCTTCAGGGCAATCTTGCTCTCGACGATCGTCTTGTCGTCGTCGGCAGCGCTTCGGAAGACGCTGAGCGAAGCGCGCAGATTCGCGAGCTCGGCATTCTGATCCTGGTTCTCGGCCTTCAGCTTGCGCAACTCGTCTTCGCGCGCCGACTGGCCAGCCTGGCCGGCCTCGGCCGCGTTGCGGACAGACCGAAGGGCGAGTTCCGCCTCGGCCAGTTCCCGCCGCAGATTGCCGATCTCCGTTTCCATCGCCGTCGCATCGCCGGTCGCTGCCGCGCCTGGCACAGTCTTCCCGGCGATACGATCGTCGGTCACTCCGGCCGACGCCATGGCGCCCTGCAGCCGTGTGATGAGCGCCGATTGATCGCGCGTCTTGGCGCGCAGCGATTCGATCTCGGATCGCAGGGCCACTTCACTGTCGAAGCGCGGGTCGACAAGGGCTTCGCGATTGCGGGCGGCGCGCGTGGCCAGCGTGGCGTTGAGGCGGTGCACCTCGTCGCGCTGCTGCGCGTTGATCTGCTTGGCCTCTTCCAGGGCCTGACCCTGCTTGTTGGAAGCGTCGGTCAGATGCGCCAATTCGCGATCGCGCTGGAACAGCAGCTTCTTGGCTTCGCCCAGGCGGTGTTCGACGCGGGGCAGGCGTTCGGTGATCGTCTGCTCCAAGACGCGCCGCGCGTTCTCGTGTTCGTCGAGGAACGTGCCCATACGCGCCACTTCGCCCTCGAGTGCGCTGATGCTGGCATCGCGGCGGTTCAATTCGACCATGTGGCGCGCCGCTGCCAGCGCGCTCTGCTCGGCTTTGGTCTCGAGCTTGTGAATGGTGATGGCGAACTCGGCGCGCAGGCGATCCTTGTCGGCGCGGATCTCGGCTTCCGTCAGCGGCATGGCACGACGCAGCTCATCCGTCGCCAAACGCGCGGCACGACGGCCGAAGAACGGTGCGACCACGAATACGAGCAGCGCGGCGATGCAGAAGCCGAGCAGCACGAGCATGACCGCTTCGATGGTGATCACTCGTGCACCCTTGTCATCGTTTCCCGACTCTTGTCCCGCACTGGCCGCTCCGGACCGGCCGCCGCAAACGGAGCAGCAGAAGCATCAAACGCTTGAGCCCGCAACACGTTTCGCAAAAGCACAGCCGTGCGGCCAGTTTACGGCTGCAGGGCCGGTGATTTCACAGCAAGCATAGCGCTCCGGCGCGGTTCTGCCAGCCCTGGTGAGGTGTTCCGGCCAGGGATGCGCGCGATGCGCACACCTGGTTTCGCGGCTCCGGAAAAGCTCAGAGTGGGTTCCACGTCGGCGAGCGGCTGTACTTCGAGTAGCCGATGTTCGCGCCAAGACGGACGCCGACGCCGGAGCGGATGACGGCCAGCGTCACGTTATCGTAAGCCTGGAACTGCACCGAGACGCCGCCGACGAGATAGGCTGAGCCTTCTGCGCCGCCGAAGCGATGGAAGATCTGCGATGGGTCATGCATGTTGTAGACCAGGACCATGGTCTTGGAGCCTTCCGCGCCCATGTCGTAGCCGAGCGACGGGCCCTGCCAGTAGACCTTGTGGTTGCCGGCATCCTTGGTGAAAAGCCGGCCCTCGCCATAGCGCAGACCAACCATGAATGCGCCACCGGCGTCCTCGCCCAGGATGTAGCCGTTCGGCCGTCCCTGGCTCTTAAACGCATATTCGACGGCGCCTGCGAGGCCCTTCGTTACGCTGCCGAAGAAGCTGTGGCCGGCGGCTACGATTTCGCTCTGCTCGTAGGTACGGGAGCGGGATGGAGGAGGACCTTCGGGTTCCGGATAGCCGTCGTTGCGGCCATAATCGCGCGGAGGCGAATAACTGTCGCCGTAGTCACGGCCGCCCTCGCGTCCGGAGAAGCTGTCGCCGCGACCGCTGCGTCCATAACTCTCGTCGCGCGGTGCACGATCGTAGTCGTCTGCGGGCGGGCGGTAGGAGTCGTCACGGCCTGAACTACGGTTTGAAGAGTAGCTGTCGCCGCCGCGGTCGTCGTACCGATCCTGGCCGCGATCGCCCTCGTCGTATCGATCGCTGTTCTGCGCAGTGGCGATGCTCGCCGTGAACAGCACTGCCAGCGCAGCGCAAAGGCCGGCGCACAGATTGGACGATCTATCAAACCGCATGTGTCAGATCCCTCCGCTGCCGCGCTTAGGCTGCACGCGGCTTAACCCCCCGGAAAGGATGCCGTACAAGTATTACTAAAGTGTGGCCGCAGAGCAGCCGACCTGTGTCAAAGCCATGCGAATCAGGTGTTTGGAACGTCGCCTGCGGGGCGGCGGCCCCACGCGATGAACTGTGGGTTGAGAAACTTCGATTCGACTTTGCCGTAGAGGAAGGGCTTGTCGTCCAACGTGACGACGGCACCGCCGGCGGCGGTCAGGATCGCTTGTCCCGCGGCCGTATCCCACTCGTTCGTCGGTCCAAACCGCGCGTAGACGTCGGCGCGGGCTTGGGCGATCAGGCAAAACTTCAGGGACGACCCCGTGGGCTGCTGTTCGCTCACACCCGCGCGGTGCAGAAACGCGGTCGACGTTTCGCTCGGTCGCGAGCGGCTGGTCAGCGCGCGCAAGGCGCCGGGCTCGGGTTGGCGCGTGCGCAGGCGCTCGAAACGGCATTCGGCAAAGGACGACACGAGCGCATTGGGAGGTATGTGGCAGTAGGCGGCTTCTCCTGCGGCGGTCGTCAGAAACATCGACGACAGCGCGGGCGCATAAATCAGTCCGAAGACTGGCTCGCGATTGCAGATCAGGCCGATGTTGATGGTGAACTCGGGCCGGCCGGCGATGAAGTCTTTCGTGCCGTCCAGCGGATCCACCGCAAAGTAGCAGTCGCCGACCTTGGGAATGAAGCCGGAGGCCGCGCGCTCCTCGGCGACGACGGGAATGTTGGGTGCGACGGTGGCCAGGCCGGAGAGCAGGACCGTTTCCGACTCGTGATCGGCAGCGGTGACAGGCGAGGCATCCGGTTTGGCGATCACGGCGATATCGGAGCCGTGATAGCGCATCTGCAAACTGCCAGCCGAAAGCACGCACGCCAGCAGGCCGTCCGCTAAATGTTTGTAATCGTGCTGCGTTAGCTGGAGCATTCGGCTTCCGGCAGGACCTCGTTCGTCAGGACAAGAACATTTTGTGCGTGGCGATGCAGACTCAGGGAGATGGCAAAACGTCCGAATTCGATTCCGAGCGGTCTACCGGACTTTGCATCGACTCGCGGCGCGTGTATCAGAGCATAGATACCATTCGCAAGCGGCCCCTGTTTGCTCGCGTGACGGCCCGGCGTGATCGGGCTGCCGAGATGCCGCTTTAGAGAATCGCAGAGCGATCCTTCCGGGGGCATGAATGAACATGGTTGAGCGCGTCCATCCGACCGACCTCGAGCTGGCTGCATTGATTTCCAGCAAAGTCTGTCACGATCTGGTGAATCCGGTCGGCGCGACGAACAACGGATTTGAAGTCCTCGATTCGGAGAGCGATCCGAACGCGAAGGCCTACGCGCTCGATGTCATTCGCAGTGCCTCGCGCCAGGCATCTGCGCGCCTCGAGTTCGCACGGTTTGCCTTTGGCGCCTCGGGCGGCGCTGGCGCGATCATCGAAATGGCCAAGGCGCAGGAGATCGCGCGCGGGGTGATCGAGCAGAGCGCGAAGCACAAGCTGATCTGGCACGAAGGTCCGGCCTTCATGGCCAAGGACAAGGTTAAGCTTTTGCTGAACCTTGTCGCCAACGCGGTGACGGCGTTGCCGCACGGCGGGCAGATCCACGTGACGTTCGAGGGCGCGGAGGCTTCTCAATCTTTCGTTATCCGCTGCAGCGGCAACCGTGTGCGGCCGCCCCAGCACCTGCCGGAATTCATCATGGAAGAGGTGACCCGGCCGCTGGATGCCATCAACATCCAGGCCTACTACACGTGGCGCATGGCCGGTGCCGCCAAGATGCGGATCTCTATCCTGATGGAAGGGGCGGACATCCTGGTGGCCGCGGAGCCTGAAGCCTGACAAGGCAGTATTGCCCATCAATCGGTTAGCGTCTCAAGGCGGCGTTAAGGGGTTTGACGGGATAATGCTATCCTCTATCGCAACCTCAAAGGCCCTCCATGCGGCGCTGCCTGATCGTCGATGACTCCAGTGTCGTCCGCAAAGTGGCTATCCAGATTCTCCGGTCGCTCGACTACAACGTCGCCGAGGCCGAAAGCGGTGCCGACGCCGTTGGCCTGTGCACCGTTCTGATGCCCGACGTGATTTTCATGGACTGGCATATGCCTGCCGAAGGCAAGCTCGACGCCATTCTCGCCATCCGTAAGATCGATACGGACCGCCGCCCCTACATCATTTACGTCACGACCGAGCACGATGCCCTCGACATCGCCCGGGCGCTTTCGGCGGGTGCCGATAGCTACATGATGAAGCCCTTCGATCGCGCGATGCTGGTCGAAAAGCTGCAAGAGATGACCACCAGCGCCGCCGCCTAGCGGCAGCCGGCCTTCCCCAACAATCTCCCAGCCGCCCTAGCGGCAACGGGCGCGGCTTGCTAGCGTCCGGCGTTCAATTGGACGTCGGATCAAGGACGCGCGCCATACTTCGGGCGGAGCACATCAAAATCGAGGGGCTGTCACCGCTGTCGTTCCAGGTCGGCGGTGGGGAGTGTCTTGCTCTCGAAGCGCCGTCTGGAGCGGGCAAGACACGGCTGCTGCGTGCGCTCGCCGACCTCGACCCATCGACCGGACGCGTGTTCGTCGACGGTGCAGAGCGGTCCGAGATGCCGGCCACGGCGTGGCGCGCCATGGTCCGCTACGTGTCCGCGGAGCCGGCATGGTGGACCGGCACTGCGCGCGATGCGCTGCCGGCCAAGAAGGATCAACAGACGCGCGCCGTTCGCATCGTCAGTGCTCTCGGCTTGACGCCCGCCGATCTCGACAAGGACCTGGCAACGCTTTCGACGGGGCAGCGCCACCGGCTCGCTTTGGCGCGTTCCCTGGTGGATGATCCGAGGGTGCTGTTGCTCGACGAGCCGACGACCGGGCTCGATCCGGCATCGGCCGCGCTCGTCGAAGAGCTGATCCGCTATCGCCTGTTGTCAGGCAGCATCGTGATCCTCGCCAGCCACGACGCTGCGCTGCGTCAGCGTCTGGCGCGTGCACGGCTGCAGATCGGCAAGCGGCCGCCGCCACAGCAATCCGCGTTCCGGGCGCAGCCATGAGCTACGTCCAGCTCTCCACCTTCGATCTCGTGCTTGCTTCGTTGTTGTTGCTGATCAACGGCGCCATTTCGTTCGGCTATCGCTTGAACCTCGAAAAGGGGATCGCGATCGCTGCGGTGCGCATGGTGCTTCAGCTGGCGCTGATAGCGTTGTTGCTGAAGGTGGTCTTCGCAACCGATGCATTCTGGCCGACGCTGCTGTTCGCGCTTCTGATGCTGGCGGCGACGGTCTACGAGGTTGCCTCGCATCAGTCGCGTCGCATCGCGGGTTGGATGGGCTATGCGTTGGCGGGTGGTCCGCCGTTCGTTGCGGGGCTCGTGACGACGCTGTTCGCCGTTGTCGCGATCATCGGCGCCGACCCCTGGTATGCGCCTCGTTTCTTCCTGCCGATTCTCGGCATGATCGTCGGCAACGCACTCGCGGGTGCCGGACTTGTGCTCGATACGCTTGCCGATGGGGCCAGCAGGGACCGGCAGGCGATCGAGGCGCGCCTGGCGCTGGGCCAATCGCGCTTCGTGGCGCTTCAGGACGTGATGCGCCGTGCGGTGCGTGCAGGGATGCTGCCCATCCTCAGCACGATGTCGACGGCCGGGATTGTCGCCATTCCCGGCATGATGACAGGGCAGATACTGGCTGGCGCCGATCCAGCCGAGGCCGCCAAGTACCAGGTGATGATCCTGTTTCTGATCGCGGGCGCGACCGGGCTGGCCGTGCTTGCGGCAGCATTCGGCTCCGTGATGCTGCTGACCGACGAGCGGCATCGTTTGCGGCTGGACCGCCTGGAAGCGAGCAAGGGCTGACTAAAACGATTGCGCCGGCCTTGCGGCCGGCGCTGTCCAGTCCAAGCTGTGATTGCTTCGATCGCGGTTACGGCGTCGCTGGCTCTGCGGCGGGCGCGATCTGGCGTGCGGCATCCGTTTCGCTGGATGCGGATTTCTCTTCACGGTTTCCAGCTGCTGCTTTCTCGGCGGCAGCAGCGGCACGCTCAGCAGCGGCGGCGGCACGTTCCGCAGCTGCGGCGGCGCGTTCGGCGGCGTCATTCTGCTGTGTGGCCGCGGGAGCGAGCGGCGGTGCTTCAACTTCAGGCGCTGCGGCGGCCGGTGCTTCCGTCTTGGCTTCCGCGGCTGGCTCAGGCTTCGATTCCTGGGTGATCGCGCCAGTCTCGACGGGCGGCTTCTCTTCCGTGTCGGCGGCCTTCGTAGAACTCTTCTTGGCGCTGCCTTCCTTCGCGGTCTTCGGCGGCGCGCTTGCGCCCTCGCCCCAGCAGACGGATGCACTGGCGGTGCACGTGTGCTCATCGAACAGGATGACGTCCAGGAACAGCTCGCATTTCACGGTCTTCTTGCCGACGGTGTACTTCTCGACGCCGTTGTCGGCCGCCCACTTGGCAATTTCCTTGTCGAGCAGGTCTTTGGCGTCCTTCGTCGGGCCGTCCTTGCCGTAGTCGTTTACGGTGAAGCCCATTGTCTTGCACGCTGCGGAGGCTGACGTGGCGCCGGCCAGCAGAGATAGCGCGAACACCGATGCTGCAATCAGCGGCGATCTGGCGGACATCGGCAATTCTCCCAATAAGATCATAGCTCCTGCAGCTATAGCCACGGCCGGGCGCCTTGCCTAGGCGCGGTCAGGCTCGATCATGGCGTTATTCATGGCAGATTTGCGCAGTTGGCGCGATCTGAACACAGTTGTGGCCCGGCGTTGCCACCGGGCCACAGAATGTGTGAACTGTATTAGTGCGATCGCGCCGTTCAGCGCATGTAGGGTGCGTCACCGCCGTTGCGGTTCACGCCCGAGTCGAAAAAGAAGCCGTGATCGAATGGGCCTGCTTCACTCTGGCGGCCAAGCTGCGGGTCGCGCAGCGACAGCGCCGAGCCGTAGCGGCCGCGCGAATCGCCATACGTGTTGATCGTGTCGAACTGATCGTAAGAGTAGCCGCCCCGGCGCTCGGTGTAGCCCTTCACGCGAGTGCCGTTTTTGTAGGACTTTTTCTGGCCAGCGTCTGCGGGCGCGGGCGCCACGACAACGAAGCTGGTGCCTACGAGAGCCGCGATCAGCGCGGCCATGCAACGGAACGAAGCCATTATGTGGAGCCCTCTTGAGTTTGCCGTTAGCGGCAGCTGACGGCACAGTACCGAATATAGGCTTAAGATCGTTCGAGAAAAGAATGTTCCGCCGCAGTTTGAGCCGTGCTGTGACCTCTGAACAACGCTCAGGATACGTACGCACCG
>JAKAXS010000105.1 GCA_021816505.1 Pseudomonadota bacterium | reverse complement strand
TTCCGATCTGCAGCGCCAGCGGCGGCAGGATGGCGACGGGCCAGGAGAAGCGGTCGCGCAGGAACACCAGTTCATCGGCACGCTGCTCCACGGCGGCGGCGTGATCCGGCCGCTCGTGAATGCTGCACACGACTTCCCTACGTTTTGCCAACAGTCCGATCATACGGCGAGCATACCCTTGGTCGAAGGCACACGGCCAGCTTGGCGCGGATCGATGGTCAACGCCAGGCGCAGAGCGCGTGCCAAACCTTTGAAGCACGTCTCGGCGATGTGATGGTTGTTCTCGCCGTAGAGATTGGCGATGTGAAGCGTGATGCCGGCGTTCTGCGCGAACGCCTGGAACCACTCACGGAACAGCTCGGTGTCCATCTCGCCCAGCTTGTCGCGCGTGAACGTCACGTCCCAGATGAGATATGGCCGGCCGGACACGTCGACGGCGACGCGCGTCAGCGTTTCGTCCATCGGCAGATGCACGTCGGCGTAGCGGGTGATGCCCTGCTTGTCGGCCAGCGCCTTGGCCAGCGCCTGACCCAGCACGATGCCGCTGTCTTCCGTGGTGTGGTGGAAATCGATGTGCAGGTCGCCCTTGGCGCGCAGCGTAATGTCGATCAGCGAGTGGCGGGCCAGCTGCTCCAGCATGTGATCGAGGAAGCCCACGCCGGTCTGAACGTCGTACGCGCCGGTGCCGTCCAGATCGACGGTGGCCGAAATCTCGGTTTCCTTGGTCTTGCGCGTGATGGTCGCTTGCCGCTTCACGTTCTGCCTCTTGCCGCCAAAAGTCTTAACGTGCCGATGGTCACGCCTTCGGGGTGGCCGGTTGCACGCAGGGTGTCTAGCGTTTATCAGCTTGGCCTGCAGGGTTAAAGGCCACACAGGCGGCGATCCTGTATCTTGATTTACGAGCCGCCAGTCCCCTTATGCATCGGACGCATGATATTGCCCTCCTATAACGCCTCAAGTCACGGTTCCGGGCCGGAAAGCTGGCACGCGACGACCATCCTTACCGTTCGCAAGGGCGGACGGGTGGTGATCGCGGGCGACGGTCAGGTCAGCCTTGGCGCCACCATCATCAAAGGCAACGCCCGCAAGGTGCGGACGCTCGGCAAGGGCGACGTGATCGCCGGATTCGCCGGTGCGACCGCCGACGCGTTTACGCTGTTCGAGCGGCTGGAAGCCAAGCTCGAACAGTATCCTGGGCAACTCACGCGGGCCGCCGTCGAGCTGGCGAAGGATTGGCGTACGGACCGCTACCTGCGCCGCCTGGAGGCGATGATGATCGTTGCCGACAGCACGACCACCCTTGTGTTGACCGGCACGGGCGATGTCCTGGAGCCGGAGGCGCACGTGATGGGCATCGGCTCAGGCGGAAACTATGCGCTGGCCGCTGCTCGCGCGCTGGTCGATTCCGATCTCGATGCCGAGGCGATCGCCCGCAAGGCGATGGGTATCGCGGCCGAGATCTGCGTCTACACGAACAATAACTTCGTCATCGAGACGTTGCCGTCCGGCAAATAAGCACAAGCCCGGAGCATCCCCGCCATGGCCTGGATCTACCTTTTCGTCGCCGGCTGCCTCGAAGTCGGTTTCACGACGTCGATGCGTTATACCGAGGGCTTCACGAAGCTCATGCCGACGTTGCTGTTCGCGGCGTTCATCGCAGCGAGCCTCTACTTCCTGAGCAAAGCGACGGAAGTCATTCCGCTGGGAACAGCCTATGCGGTCTGGGCCGGCATCGGCGCCGTGGGCACCGTCGTCGTCGGCATCTTCTATTTCAACGAGCCGGCCGATCTACCTCGGCTCGCCCTGCTCGCGGTGCTGATCGGCTCCATCGTCGGCCTCAAACTCGTCTCGCCACATTGAAAGTGTCATGACCAACTTTTCTCCGCGTGAAATCGTTTCCGAACTCGATCGCTACATCGTCGGCCAGAACGACGCCAAGCGCGCGGTCGCCATTGCGTTGCGCAATCGCTGGCGGCGTCAGCAGCTGGTGGGCGACCTGCGCGACGAGGTTCTGCCCAAGAACATCCTGATGATCGGCCCCACCGGCGTGGGCAAGACGGAAATCTCGCGGCGTCTGGCCAAGCTCGCCGGTGCGCCGTTCCTCAAGGTGGAGGCGACGAAGTTCACCGAGGTCGGCTACGTCGGCCGCGACGTGGAAAGCATCGTGCGCGACCTGGTCGAGGTCGGGATCGGCCTCGTCAAGGAAACAAAGCGCCGGGACGTGCGGGCAAAGGCCGAGAAAGCCGCCGAGGAACGCGTGCTCGACGCGCTGGTCGGCCCGACGGCATCGCCCGCGACGCGCGACAGCTTCAGGCGCCGGTTGCGCGAGAACGAGATGAACGATAAGGAAATCGACATCCAGGTGACGGACTCGCCCGCCGGCATACCGATGTTCGATCTTCCCGGCATGCAGGGCGGCTCCATGGGCGCCATCAATCTGAACGACATGCTCGGCAAGGCGTTCGGCGGGCGCACCAAGTCGCGCCGGGTCACCGTGCGCGACAGCTTCGACGTGCTGATCGCGGAAGAGAGCGACAAGCTGATCGACAACGACCAGATCACGGCGGAGGCGGTTGCCGCGGTCGAGGCGAACGGCATCGTGTTCCTCGACGAGATCGACAAGATCTGTTCGCGCGGCGACGGCACGCGGGGCGGCGCGGACGTGTCGCGCGAGGGCGTTCAGCGCGATCTGCTGCCGCTGATCGAAGGAACGACCGTTGCCACCAAGCATGGGCCGGTAAAGACGGACCACATTCTTTTCATCGCGTCGGGCGCGTTCCACGTGTCCAAGCCGTCGGACCTGTTGCCTGAGCTGCAGGGCCGCCTGCCCATCCGCGTGGAACTGCAGGCTCTCACGCGCGACGACTTCCGCCGCATTCTGACGGAACCGGAAGCCAGCCTCATCAAGCAGTATGTGGCGCTGATGGCCACGGAGGGCGTGACGCTGGAGTTCAGCGCGGACGCCATCGACGCGCTGGCGGATACGGCCGTGCTGGTAAACTCCACCGTCGAGAATATCGGTGCCCGCCGGCTGCAGACCGTGATGGAGCGCGTGCTGGACGAGGTCTCGTTCACCGCGTCCGACCGGTCCGGCGAAGTGATCCCGATCGACGCCGGTTACGTGACGAGCCGCGTCGGCGAGTTGGCGAAAAACGCCGATCTGTCGAAGTTCATCCTGTAACGCAGAACTTCGCCGGCGGTTAGGAAGCCTTTGCTGCGTTCTTCTGGATGACCGCCAACGGGTTGGGCGTGGGCGCCTCGACACGCTTCAGCGTATTCGTGTCGTGGTGATCGAACGGCTTGTCGCGACCCTTGACCAGAAGCGTCGTCGCGATGTCGTAAGTCCAGCTGCCGTCGTCGTTGAAGGCGATGTGGCAGCTGTAGTGCGTGGTGCGGAAGGCCTCGTCGAGAAACTCTGTCGAGCAGATTCCGTACGTGGCATCGCCCCGCTTTGCCGTGACGGAGATTTCCTTGGCATCCGCTTTTGCATTGCCGGCGGCCAGCAGCACCTGCCCACGCGGAATTGTCACGCTCTGCATGATCAAGCCCGTCTTCGGCTCCCAAAGCCAGTAGCCGACCTGATCGTGAAACGTAATCTCCTCCTCCGGCGTGTTGATATGGATGTGATAGCGCAGGCCGTAGAACAACTGCGGACCGTTCGCTTGCGCATCGATCGCGTCCATCCGCACGTGCTCGCGAAAGATGCGGCGCTCAGGGCCTGCGGCCTTCGGATTGATGTCGATGCCCTTGTCGGCCCGCCATACGCCGGCCAGCCGGCGTAGCGGCCCGAGGTTGGCAAGGGTGTCGGCAGCGACGTCGTCAGGCTCGGTGAAAATATCGGCTGGAATGGGCAACACGGTAATTCCTCCGTCGGTGAGGCTAGTCGTTGCCGGGGATGCGATCGCCGCCCAGGAGGCGGGTGATCTCCTGGCGCACGGTCTCCGGCTGTCCCTCGACTGCGCGTGCCAGGGCCCTGAGGTGGTGCCGGGCATCGTGCAGTTGATCGATCAGGGACAGGATGAACGGCAGGCTCGCGTGCTCAAGGCCCATGCGGTAGTGGAGGTCGCAGGCCAAGGCTACGCGGGCCTCGTCGAGGCGATCGAAGAGATAGCCTTGGTCGTCGCTGTGCGGGGCGATGACACCTTCGTCGATCCAGGTCAGCAGCACCTGACGCTCCAGATACACGAACTGAGCGAAGAGTTCGGTTTCGCGGATCATGTCAGACCGTCCCCTTTCTGCGCGGATCCTGGGGATGCGTTTTCTCCCATTCGGCCATGAACTGGGCCAGTGCCTCGTCGGCGCCCTCCGGCGGTACGATGCGAATCTCAACGAGCTGATCGCCGCGCTCGCCTGTCTTGCCCTTTGACGCGCCCTTGTTGCGCAGCCGCAGCTTGGCGCCGTCCTTGGCGCCCTTCGGCACTTTGACGTCGACCGCGCCATCGATTGTCTCGACGCGGACGCTCGCTCCGTTCAGCGCTTCGCCGAGCGATACGGGCAAGGTGCTGAGAATGTCGTTCCCCTCGCGCTTGAAGCCGGCGTGCGGCCGGATGGCGATTTCGACGTACGCATCGCCTGACTTGCCGTCGGAACCTGGAATGCCCTGCCCCTTGAGCCGCAGCACCTGTCCTTCCTTGATGCCGGGCGGGATCTTGATGTCGAGCGTCTTGCCGTCCGGCATCGCCACGACTTTCTGTGCGCCGTTCACAGCTTCGAGAAAATCGATCTCGAGCGCGTAGCGGACGTCCTGCGGTGGCATGCGAAACCGGCCGCCGCCTTTCTGGTCGCGGAACAGATCGGCGAAAACGTCATAGTCGAAATTGGATTGGCCACCGCCGGCGCCGGTCGACGTCCCGCGGCTGTAGCGCATGTTGGGGTCGGCTTCGGCATATTCACGGTAATAGTGCCGTTCCGGCTGGCGTTCGCTTCCGGTTTCGTCGATCTCCCCGGCATCGAAGCGCTTGCGCTTGTCGGCATCGCCCACGATGTCGTAGGCGGCGTTAATCTCTTTGAAGCGGCTCTCGGCTTCAGGCTTGCCGGGGTTGAGGTCGGGGTGCGTGTCCTTCGCGGCCTTGCGATAGGCCTTGCGGATGTCGTCCTGGCTGGCATCGGGCGATACGCCCAACGTCTCGTAAGGATTGGCCATGTCGTCTCGCGCATTGGATTGACGCACCGTGGCGCGCCAGGGTTCATCAGCCTACGCAGGCGACACGTATTCATCAACGGTTTGCGTCGGCGGATCGGCGAGCCGATCGTCACTGCCGGCCGGATGCCCCTTGGAGAGGTGAAAGAATTTTCACGGCGACGCTCTGGTCGTCTGCGGGAAATATCGCTTATAGTGCCGCCCATGCTGGAGAGTAGGGCGTCCATCAAGGTCCGAAATGGCAAGCCTGGCGACGCCAAGGCGATCGCTGACGTTTTCAAAGAGTCCTGGCAGCACGCCTACCGCGGCATCATTCCTCACAGCCACCTGGAACACATGATCCGCCGGCGCGGCGCCGACTGGTGGCGCAGCACGGTCCGCGCGGGCGAGACGGTGCTGATCGTGGAGTGCAGCGGCGAAGTGGTGGGATATACCACGCTTGGAACGTCGCGCACCAAGGGGCCTTATCAGGGCGAGATCTACGAGATCTACATGTTGCCGTCGCACCAGGGCCTGGGCTTGGGCGAGCACCTCTTCGAGGCAGCGAGGGCGCGTTTGGATTCGCGCGGATTGAACGGTCTTCTGATCTGGGCCTTGAGCGAGAACTTCACGGCGGCCGACTTCTATTGGCGGCGCGGCGGCCGGCCTGTCGCCAAGACGATCGAGAAGATCGGCGGCGCGCGCCTGGAGAAGGTCGCGTTCGGCTGGCAATAGGTCCCGCCCCTACATCGGGCTCTTGCCGGTGGCGCCGATGACGGCCGGCTCCTGGCGACAATCGAACGTTCGCGCTTTCCTGTCGGCAATCTCGCGCGCAATCACCATGGCTTCCGGGTTGGCGAGGGCGTCGATGCGGGCGACCTGGCAGCTTTCGCCATCGGCGACGCGCGTGACGACGACGACTTCGCCACGGCCGCGTACGTCCTGCGTGAAATAGCGGACGATGGTCGCGTAGGGCACGGTCTTCTTTTCGCGGATCACGAAGCGCCATTCGATCGCGGAGCGCGGCGACTTGCCGTCGAACAGCGTATTGGCCGCGCCTAAACTCTGCTTCGCCGCGCGATGGGCTTCGGGGCGGGGGCCGACACTCACCGATGTGCGCGACTGGCCGATGGCGACGTACAGCGGGTATCCGGGCAGCCCCTGGCAGCGCCAGGCCTGTTTGCCGGCGGCCCGCTTCGACGAGGAGGAGCACTTCGACAGCTCGATCGTGCTGTAGCGGCTCTTGGCCTGCTGAACGGCGAAGACAGGGGCGGTGGCAAGCGCCATAGTCCCGGCAGCGGCGGCGATGGTGGCCCAGGCGAATGGCCGCAGTTTCATCTCAGTCGCTCCTGCGTGCCGGGAAAGCCAAATGGACGAGTGGTTTAGTCGTCACGCTTGCGAATAGTCTATTCACGATCTTGACCGAAATCAGGGGATGAATTCAGCTGTGATTTGTGGAATGTCCGCGCCCTGGGCATTCCCGCTCACCATCCGCCCTTAGGAGATCCCCGACATGCGTATCGAAGCCATACCCACGGGCAAGAACCCGCCGGACGATATCAATGTCGTGATCGAGGTGCCGGTGGGCGGCGAGCCGATCAAGTATGAGATGGACAAGGCGTCGGGCACGCTGTTCGTCGACCGCTTCCTGTACACGCCCATGCGCTACCCCGGAAACTACGGGTTCGTGCCGCATACGCTTTCGGCTGACGGCGATCCGATCGACGTTCTCGTCTGCAACACGCGGGCGATCTTCCCTGGCGCGGTGATCAACTGCAGGCCGATCGGCGTTCTTGTGATGGAAGACGACGGCGGCGGCGACGAGAAAATTCTGGCCGTGCCCAGCTCCAAGCTCACGCAGCGGTACGACAAGATCAGGACACTGGCCGACCTGCCTTCGATTACCCTCAACCAGATCGAGCACTTCTTTGCCCACTACAAGGATCTGGAACCCGGAAAATGGGTCAAGATCAAGGAGATGGGCGACGTGACGCTGGCCAAGTCGCTGATCGGCGACGCGATCATCCGCGCGCGCGATGCAACCAAGGGCAAAGGATAAACCCTTCGTCCACGGCAGGCCTTTCCGGGCGGGGCGCGTGTTGCTATATCGGCGCGTGCATCGCGAAAGGATCTGACATTGAGCGAGCTGAAGATCGCCGTCATGGGCGTGGCCGGGCGCATGGGGCGAGAATTGGTGCGAGCCGCCATGTCGCAGCCAGGCTGCACCGTCGTCGGTGGCATCGAGCGGGATCGATCCGAAGCGATCGGTCAGGACATCGGCACGCTGGCCGGCCTCGGTCCGATCGGCGTCAATGTGACAAGCGACGCGCTGGAGCTGATCGCGCGATCGGAAGCGATCCTTGATTTCACCTCACCCGCCGCCACGGTGGAGTTCGCCGGCCTCGCCGCGAATGCCCGCATCGTGCACGTCATCGGCACCACCGGGCTCAGCGACAGTGACGAGGCGGCTATTGCCGCCGCCGGCCGGCACGCCACGATCGTGAAGGCCGGCAACATGAGCCTCGGCGTGAACCTTCTGACCGCCATCACGCGCAGGGTGGCCCAGGCGCTCGACGCCGAGTTCGACATCGAAATCGTCGAAATGCATCACAAACATAAGGTGGACGCGCCGTCCGGCACCGCACTGATGCTGGGGCACGCCGCGGCCGCGGGGCGCGAGATCACGCTCAAGGAGCATACGGCGCGCGCGCGTGACGGACACACCGGCAGCCGGCGCACCGGCGACATCGGTTTTGCCTCGCTGCGGGGCGGTGACGTGATCGGCGATCACACGGTGATTTTCGCGGGACCTGGCGAACGCATCGAGCTGACGCATCGCGCGACCGATCGATCGATCTTCGCGCGTGGCGCGGTCAAGGCGGCGATCTGGGGGCGCGGCAAGGCGTCGCCCGGTGTTTACGCCATGACGGACGTTTTGGGGTTGTGATGACGATTATGGAGAAAGTTCGCCGCATGGATGCGATGACGAACAGCCTCGTGCTGGTGCGCCAC
>JAKAXS010000104.1 GCA_021816505.1 Pseudomonadota bacterium | reverse complement strand
GGCGTTGGCGCAAGGGCCCACGACCATGGCTGCGAGGACGCTGGAGAAACGTAGCGTATGGTGGTGCATGGCTCTTGTCCCGTCGGATGCGGCTTGCAGAATCGCGTAGCCAGCCAATTGATCCTGGGACGGAGCTCTTGCGCGAAGCTTAAAGTCAGATGCGAATTTTGAGCGCGGAGGCGACGTAGGTCAGAAAGCAACTGGTCGCGGCGAACACCGCCAGGGAGGCCTCGGTCGCCAGGGCATATTCCGACAGATGGCAGATGACGTAGGTCAGGGTCGTCCAGAACAGAGCAGGTGCGAGCACCACGCAGATCAGGCCCAGATGGAAATCCATGCTCGGTGCGCTCAAACGGCTGCTACCGAGCGTCGAGTACGACGTCGCTGCGTCGTTCACCATTCGATTTCCTCCCCGTGTGTTCTTGTTGTCGTTGGCTCGCCCTCAGGTCGGCCCCCGACCCAGGCAAAATCAGCTCCTATGCATTACAAATCGGTTAAGACAGGCGCACGCTGACGGAGAACTACGCAAAAGCCAAGCAGGAGTTAAGTCGCAAACATGCCGGCTACTGTGGAAAACAAAGGTGCAGTGCAGCAATGACTTTTGATGTCGCCGTGATCGGCGGAGGCCATAACGGCTTGACTGCTGCTGCTTATCTCGCGCGCGCGGGCCTTCAGACCGTCGTGCTGGAGAAGAACGCCGAGGTCGGCGGTGCAGCAATCACGGAGGAATTTTTTCCGGGATTTCGCAACTCGGTGGCGTCCTACACGGTGAGCCTGCTCAACCCGAAGGTCATCGCTGACCTGGAGCTCGCGCAGCACGGCTTGCGGATCGTCGAGCGCCGCGCGGGTAATTTCTGGCCGATCGATGAGTCCCGCTCGCTGCTCATGCCGTACGGCATCGCGGGACGGCAGAAGGCTATCGCGGCCTTCAGCCGCCGCGATTCGGAGCGACTGCCTCAGTATGACGCCGCGCTCGAGCAGGCGGCGGATGTTCTGCGCGATCTCGTGTTGAAGACGCCGCCGAACATCGGCGGAGGTCTGTTCGAAACCGTGCGTGCTGCCGCCGTCGGTGGCCGGACGTACGGTCTGCCGCTCGCCGGCAAGCGCGTCCTGGCGGACCTCTTCACCAAAAGTGCCGAGGCCTTTCTCGATCAATGGTTCGAAAGCGAGATCGTCAAGGCGAGCTTCGCGTTCGATGGAATCGTCGGCGCCTATGCATCTCCATCGACGCCCGGCACGGCGTACGTTCTCCTGCATCACTGCTTCGGCGAGGTGAACGGCAAGCCGGGCGTGTGGGGACACGCGATCGGCGGCATGGGTGCGATAACGCAAGCCATGGCTCGCTCGGCTCGCGCGGCGGGTGCCGAGATTCGCACCGGTGCCGCAGTCCGCGAGGTTCTCGTGGAGGGCGGGCGATCGTGTGGCGTGGTTCTGCAGAACGGCGAAACCGTCCTGGCACGCGCCGTCGCTGCGAACGTCGGGCCGAAGCTGTTGTTTCGCGACATGATGCCCGAGGGCGTCGTCGAGCCGGACATTCGCGATCGCTTCACACGCATCACGACGGGGTCGGGTACGTTCCGGATGAACGTCGCGTTGTCGGAATTGCCGGATTTCACCTCTCGGCCCGGCAAGACGCTGCAGGACCATCACACGTCGGGCATCGTGATCGGGCCTTCGCTCAGCTATCTCGACCGCGCCTACCTTGACGCGCGTCGCGACGGTTGGTCGGCCGAGCCCGTCGTCGAAATGCTGATCCCCTCGACGCTCGACGACAGTCTCGCTCCGTCCGGGCAGCACGTCGCGAGCCTGTTCGTTCAGCACGTCGCGCCGACCCTGCCGCCGCCGCGCAGTTGGAGCGATCCGGCCGAGAAGGAAGCGTTTGCCGATCTGGTGATCGAGACGGTCACACGGCACGCACCGAACTTCAAAAGTGCCGTGGTCGGCCGGCAGGTGCTGTCGCCGCTCGACCTGGAGCAGCGCTTCGGCCTGGTGGACGGCGACATCTTTCACGGCGCGCTGTCGCTGGACCAGCTGTTCTCGTTGCGGCCGGTGATGGGGTATGCGAACTACCGCATGCCGTTGCCCGGCCTCTATCTCTGCGGCTCCGGCGCACACCCGGGTGGCGGCGTAACGGGAGCGCCGGGCCACAATGCTGCGCGCGAAATCATCAAGGACCTGCGGCGGCGGCGCGCCGATTAGTGGCGATACGGAGCGATAGAATGCAGTTCGGCCCGGTCATTCCAGTGTTGCGCTTCTTCGACGAGGCGAAGATGCGCGAGTTCTATCTCGGGTTTCTGGGCTTCGAAGTGACGTTCGAGTTTCGCTTCGAACCGGACACGCCGCTGTATCTCGGTGTGCGGCGCGGGGACTGCCTTCTGCACCTGTCCGAGCATCATGGCGACGGGTGTCCCGGCGCCAATGTGCGCATCATGACGAACAGCCTGGACGCCTACCATGCGGAACTGACGGCGAAGCGCTACAAATACAACCGTCCCGGCATCGAGCTGCAGCCATGGGGACTTCGGGAGATGACGGTGCAGGATCCGTTCGGGTCGCGCCTCACGTTCTTTGCGCCGGAGGACGCGGTCTGACCCATGCGCATCAACGATGAGATCGAGATCGACGATGGCGAACTGGAAGAGCGCTTCATCCGCTCATCCGGCCCCGGCGGGCAGAACGTCAACAAAGTGGCGACGGCGGTCGAGTTGCGTTTCGATGCCCGCCGCTGCCGCACGCTGGCCGATGCCGTTTACGCCCGCCTCAAGCGGATTGCGGGAAGCCGCATGACGGACGAAGGCGTGATCGTGATCCGCGCCGATCGGTTCCGGACGCAGGAGCGCAACCGCGACGACGCGCGCGAGCGCCTGACCGCGATGATCCGCGAGGCATTGGTGGTGCCGAAACGGCGGATCGCCACGCGTCCCACGCTGGCGTCCAAGACGAAGCGTGTCGACGCGAAGGTGCAGCGCGGGCGTACGAAAAAGCTGCGTCAGTCCAAGGCGAGTTGGGACTGAGGCAGCCGGATGGCCTACCGCAGCGTCTTCAGGTAGGCGACGATGTCGGCACGATCCGCGTCGTTGGTGATCGCCGGGAACGCCATCTTGTTGCGTGGCACTTCCCCCTGCGGGTCGGCGAGGAAGCGATTCAAGGCCGCATCCGTCCAGATGACACCGCGCGCATTGGCGGCTTGGAAGGCGTCGGAATAATCGAAGTTGGGCCGGGTTCCGGCTTTCGCGCCCGCGATGCCGGCGAGGGTTGGGCCCGGGCCGGGTTCTTCATCGGCCGTCAAGGTGTGGCAGGCCTGACATTGGTCCGCCAGCGCCTGACCGCGGGCGACGTCCTGCGCGGTTGCGGGCGCGGCGGCGCAAAGAACCAGTCCGGTGACGAAGGTGGCACGCTTCCATTGCATGAATTGGCTCCCCGAAGCCCACGGCGCGGTCCCGTCGCGCCGCAGCTAGCCTAGCAGATGTTCCTAACGCCCTGGAACGACAAATTTGCGACTAGCGGGTACCCGCGCTTGCGACTTTGCGGGCAGTCGGCTTCGGACGAGCCTGCGCGGGGCCGGTCCCAAGATCCAGCCCCTTGTTCCAGTAGGGCTCCGAGCCGAACGCTTCCGCGAGCATGTCGAGGAAGACGCTGACTTTCGCCGGCATGAAATCGCGAGAGGGATAGACGGCGAAGATCGCCATGTTGGACGAGCCGCGGTACTGGGGCAGCACGACTTTCAGCGCGCCGGAGCGGATCTCGGGGCCGACCTCCCACGTGCCGCGCAGGCCGAGGCCAATACCGGTCACGAGGGCGGTGTGGATCAATTCGGCGGAGTTTGAATAGATGTTGCCGGTGACGCGCAGCGGACGCTGTCCCTCTGGGCCTTCGAGGCGCCAGACTTCCTGCGCGCCTGCCGAAAGGCAGTTGTGGGCCTGCAGGTCCTCGAGCGACTTGGGCGTTCCGGCGCGCTCCAGGTAGGCGGGCGACGCGACGATGAGACGGTTGTCGGTCGACAGCTTGCGCGCGACGAGCGAAGAATCCTCCAGCTCGCCGATGCGGATGGCCATGTCGTAGCCGTCGCGAATGATGTCGACGATCGTGTCCGTCAGGCAAAGATCGAGTTTGATCTCGGGATAGCGGGCAAGGAACGCTGGCAGGTGCGGCGCGACATGCAACCTGCTGAAAGAGGTGGGCGCCGTGATCTTGAGCAGGCCGCGCGGCTGTGTATTGCGCCGGCAGACGAAGTCGTCTGCTTCCTCGATCAGGCTCAGGATATCGACGACACGCTTGAAGTAGCCGCGTCCCGTTTCGGTCAGCATCAACTGTCGCGTGGTGCGCTGGAAGAGGCGGGTTCCCAGCCGGTCCTCCAGCATGGAGATGCGCTTTGAGATGACCGCGGGCGATAACCCCATGTCGCGCCCTGCGGCCGACATGTTGCCGGTGCGGGCGACGCGTGCGAAGATATCGAGATCGCTGATTGCTGACACTGCTTCGGTTCTCACACGGGTTGCGGCCTTCATGTCTTTTTATGGTCACATGTCTGAAGTTGGTCCGCGCGCGTGAAAGAATGAACAAGTCCTATTCCATAGCATTAACAGTCGGTACGGTCAGCCGGTAGCTGGACGCCGTTCTGCCTCTGCAAAGCGCCGATCGGGAGGGCGCGGCAAATGGAGTTTCTTGCGCCTGATCATGGTGTTATCGCACGTCGGGAGTTGATCCTCAGCGGGCTCGCGGAGGCTGTTGGCGCCGATCGCGTGATCTCCGACGAAGATGGCCGGCGCGCTTACGAAACCGACGCGCTCACGGCTTACAAGTGCATGCCTCTGGCGGTGGTTTTGCCTCGCACGACCGAAGAGGTGTCGGCGGTCCTGCGCTACTGCCACGCCAACGGCGTCAAAGTCGTTGCACGTGGCGCGGGAACGTCGCTGTGCGGCGGCGCGCTGCCGGCCGCGGACGCCGTGGTGGTCGGCGTGTCGAAGATGAACCGCGTGCTCGACATCGACTTCGCCGGGCGCACCGTCCGTGTCGAGTCGGGCATCACGAATCTGGCCATCTCGGCGGCCGTTTCCCCCGAGGGCTTTTTCTACGCGCCCGATCCCTCGAGCCAGCTCGCCTGCACGCTGGCTGGCAACCTGGCCATGAACTCCGGCGGCGCGCATTGCCTGAAGTACGGCGTGACGACGAACAACGTGCTCGGCGTGCGCATGGTAATGATGGACGGTGAGATCGTCGACTTCGGCGGTCCGCAGCTCGATCCCGAGGGTTACGACTTTCTCGCGCTGATCGTCGGCTCGGAGGGCCAGTTTGGCATCATCACCGAGGCCACCGTCCGCATCATCAAGAGCGCAGAAGGCGCGCGGCCGATGATGCTTGGTTTCGATTCCGCGGCGAAGGCCGGCATGTGCGTGGCGCGCATCATCGGTTCGGGCATCATCCCGGTCGCCATCGAGTTCATGGACCGCCCCGCGATCAAGGTGTGCGAAGCCTTTGCCAAGGCCGGCTACCCGCTCGACGTCGAGGCGCTGCTGATCGTCGAGGTCGAGGGATCGGAGGAAGAAATCAGCGAACGCCTGGCGCAGATCGTCGAGATCGCGCGGCCGCTCAATCCGTCGAGCGTTACCGTCGCCGACGGGGACGAGCAGGCGGCGCGCATCTGGAAGGGCCGCAAGGCTGCGTTCGGCGCCATTGGCCGGCTCTCCGACTATCTGTGCATGGACGGCACGATCCCGCTGTCGGCGCTGGGGCAGGTGCTGGACGACATCACGTCGATTTGCAAATCGCACGGGCTGAAGGTCGCCAACATCTTCCACGCAGGAGACGGCAACCTGCATCCTCTGATCATGTACGAGGCGAACGATCGCGACGCGGCACATCGCGCGGAGCTTGCGGGGGCGGAGATTTTGAAGCTGTGCGTGAAGGTGGGCGGCTGCCTCACGGGCGAACACGGTGTCGGCGTCGAAAAGCGCGACCTGATGCACGTGCAGTTCACCGAGACGGAGCTCGTTCTGCAACTGCGCATCAAGGCGGTGTTCGATCCGCTGGACCTGCTGAATGCGGGCAAGGTCTTCCCGCTCGACGTCAAGGTTGCGCCGGACGAGCCTGCCGGCGACGCGGCGCACGCGGCTTAGCGCAGGACGCTGCAAGGAGCACGCTCACTTGAACGAGATCTTGAAACCGGCAGCGGACTGGGAGCTGCAGAGCATGGTCAAGCAGCTGGCCGCGCGCAACCTGTCGATCGAACTCGTCGGCAACGGCACGAAGCGCAGCGTCGGCCGGCCGGTGAATGCCTCGATGGCCATGACGACCACGGGCATCCGCGGGATATCCCTCTACGAGCCGACGGAGCTGGTGATGTCGGCGCGCGCGGGCACGCCGTTGTCGCAGATCGAAGTCGAACTCGCCGGTCGCGGCCAGATGCTGCCGTTCGAGCCGATCGACCTGGGTCCGGCGCTGGGTAGCTATGCCGGTTCGCAGACGATCGGCGCGGTCTTCGCCTGCAACCTCTCGGGGGCAAGGCGCATCACTGCCGGCGCGGCGCGCGATCACCTGCTCGGCGTCGTGGGCGTCAACGGGCGGGGCGACATCTTCAAGTCGGGCGGCCGTGTGATGAAGAACGTGACGGGGCTGGACATCGCGCGTGGCCTGACCGGGAGCTGGGGCACGCTGGCGGCGATGACGGAAGTCACGTTCAAGGTGCTGCCGATGCCGGACGATACGGCAACGCTGGTCTTCACCGGTCTGACGGAAGATCTTGCCGTCGAGTTGATGTGCGCGGCGATGGGTTCGCCGTACGAGGTTTCCGGAACGGTGCACCTGCCGCAGACGCTTGCGGCGCGGTTGCTGCATGACGATTTGCGCATGGCGGCGCGGTCGTTGACGGCCATCCGGCTGGAGAACTTCCCGCGTTCGGTCGCCTATCGCAAAGGGCGGCTGAAAGAGCGGCTCAAGGTCTACGGGCCGCCGATCGAACTCGACCAGGAGAGTTCGCTGCGCTTCTGGGGCGAACTGCGGCGCCTGTCCGTCATGCCCTACGGCAGCCAGACATATCTGTGGCGGATCTCCACCGCGCCGAAGGTCGCGCCGCAGCTGGTCAACACCATTCGGCGCCACATGGACAACGTGGAGACGATGTACGACTGGTCGGGTGGCCTCGTCTGGCTGGAGATACCGGCCTCCGCCGATGCCGGTGCGTCCGACATCCGCCGGGCGCTGGCGACGCATGGCGGCTATGCGACGCTGGTGCGGGCGGACATCGGCGTGCGCGAGAGCGTCGACGTGTTTCAGCCGCTGAACCCGACGATCGAGCGCTTGTCGCGTGGGTTGAAGTCGGCTTTCGACCCGTCGAACGTTTTCAACCCGGGCCGCATGTACGCCACCATCTGATGGCACAGGCTGGCGCCGGCTCGCGCATCGGCCTACATCTCGTTTGACACGACCGGTTTCGGACACGTCTGGCTTCGCAAAGACCTGAAAGTTAAATGCAGACCAATTTCGATCCTCAGCAATTGACCGACCCGCGCGTTGCCGAGGCGGAGAAGATCCTGCGCCGGTGCGTGCATTGCGGCCTGTGCACCGCCGTCTGCTCGACCTACGTCGTGCTGGGAGACGAGCGCGACAGTCCGCGTGGCCGCATCTACCTGATGAAGGACATGTTCGAGAAGGGCGGGCGGCCCACGGCTCAGGTCCAGCACCATCTGGACCGCTGCCTCTCGTGCCTGTCGTGCATGACGACGTGTCCCAGCGGCGTCGACTACATGCATCTCGTCGACTTGGCCCGCGTGGAGATCGAGCAGAAGGGCAGCCGCTCGCCGAAGGACCGGTTGATGCGCCGGCTGCTCGCCTACGTCATTCCTTATCCGGACCGCTTTCGCGCCGCGATCAAGCTGACGCCGCTGGCGAAGCCGTTCATACCGCTGCTGCGGCGCTTCGGCTTCAAGGAGCTGGCGGCCATGCTGGCCATGGCGCCGGAACGCGAGGCACCTCCAGGACAGTTTTCCGGCCCCGGTACGGCGGCGACGCTGGGCGAACGGCGCGCGCGCGTGATCCTGTCGACGGGCTGCGCGCAACAGGTGCTGCGGCCGGACATCAACGATGCCACCATCAGGCTGCTGGCGCGCTGCGGCGTCGACGTGGTGGTGTCGGCGGGTGCGGGCTGCTGCGGGGCGCTGGTTCATCACCTGGGCAAGGAACACGAGGCGCACGTGCAGGCGCGGCGCAACATCGACGCCTGGATGAAGGATCGGA
>JAKAXS010000103.1 GCA_021816505.1 Pseudomonadota bacterium | reverse complement strand
CGAGCGCGCCTTCCAGCCGCGCCTTGACGCCGTTGATGTTCCAGGTGGTGATTTTCATGCGCTACTTCTGGAGCGGCCTGTAGGTTGGGTCAAGCGCAGCGCGACCCAGCATTCCCTGCGCCACCCGGAGCAGTTGGGTCGCGCGAAGGCTTGACCCAACCTACGAAAGGGACGGCGTTCTGCACTAAAGCGCGAAGCTTGTGCCGCAGCCGCAGGACGAGACGGCGTTGGGGTTCTGGATCTTGAACGAGGCGCCGATCAATTCGTCGACGAAGTCGATCTCCGAGCCCGCCAGGTATTCCATCGAGACCGGATCGATCAGCACCTTGGCGCCGGCGCGCTCGATGACGACATCGTCGGTGGCGCGATCGCCAACGAGATCGAAATGATACTGAAAGCCTGAGCAGCCGCCGCCCTCCACCGAGACGCGCAGCATCGACGCGCCGCTTTCGGCGGCGACGATCTCCGCGATGCGATGTGCGGCGCGTTCGGTGACAGTGACGGACGGCGCCGTCATCGGAGAGACGAGAGTTTCGGTCGTCATGCGTAATCGGCCTTCCGCAACACGGGCTTGCCTGCCCGCGCGATTCTAGACCAGAAGATAGGGATTGGCGCGCTCAAGTCAAATGACGGCCGTTTTGCTCGGCGGTGGCGGTCAAGGGTTAACCATCGGAAACGACTATGGATTCTTCTGGTGACGGAGAGGGCTGGGGCGAGGGGCTGCGGCCCGGCGAACAGTCGCTTGGGCCCTACGCCGCCAGCGCAATCGCCAGCAGGGGCCGGCAATGGCCGGAAGCGGACTGCACGACGCGCTCGCCGTTCCAGCGCGATCGCGACCGGGTGCTGCATTCCGCGTCGTTTCGCAGGCTTACCTACAAAACACAGGTGTTCGTCTACCACGAGGGCGATCATTACCGTACGCGGCTGACGCATAGCCTGGAGGTGGCGCAGATCGCGCGCACGGTGGCGCGGCAGCTGCGGCTGAACGAGGATCTCGCCGAAGTGCTGGCGCTGGCGCATGACCTGGGGCATCCGCCGTTCGGGCATGCCGGCGAGCGCGCGCTCGACCGCGTGATGCGCGGCCACGGCGGCTTCGATCACAACGTGCAGAGCTTGCGCATCGTCACGAAGCTCGAACGCAAATACGCGGCGTTCGACGGTCTCAATCTTTCGTGGGAGACCCTCGAAGGGCTCGCCAAACACAATGGTCCGGTTACGCCATCGAGCCCGTTGCACGTGGTTGTCGAGGAGCTTGGGCAGTGGCAATCGCTGCTGCCGGCGCAGTACGGATCGGCCGAGGCGCAGGTTGCGGCGCTGGCCGACGACGTGGCCTATCTGAACCACGACATCGATGACGGCCTGCGGGCGGGACTGATTGGGCTCGGCGACCTGACGGACGTGCCGGTGGCCGATGGCATCGTGGCCATCGCCCGAGGGTTGTCGGACGACGAGCCGCGTGTGGTGTACGAGGTGTCCCGGCGCATGATCACGGCCATGATCGCCGATCTCGTGAGGGAGTCGCGGCGCCGGCTCAGGATGCTGGACCCGCGCTCGCCGGATGACATCCGCCGTGCTGGAGACGCCACGATTGCGTTCTCGCCGCCGATGCTGGGCGACCTGAAGAAGATCCGCGCCTTCCTGTTCGAGCGCGTGTACCGCAGCCCGCGGGTCAACCGCATCGTGCAGGCCGCCGAGGCAGTCGTCGGCGATCTTTTCCAACGCTACCTTTCCGACCCATCCAGCCTGCCGCCGACGTGGCAGGAGACCGCGCGCGACGGGCAGCCGTCGCGCCGGGAACGGGTCATCGCCGACTTCGTAGCCGGCATGACCGACCGCTACGCCCTTGCCGAACACCGGCGCCTGTTTGACGCCACGCCGGAATTGCGATAGCGCCGGGCATCACAATTCCAGCGCAGCCCTAACCGGAGAGCGCGCGGCCGGCCCGCGCCTTAAGCTCATGACCGCTCAAGCCACGACGACGAAGTTCGCCAACGTCTACACGCATGTGCAGGGGCTGGTGCGTACCGCGCTGATCGAGCTGCAGGGCGCCGGGACTTTGCCGGCCGATCTCGTGATCGGCCACTTCGATGTCGAGGCGCCGCGCGACGCATCCCACGGTGACCTGGCGTGCAACGCGGCGATGGTTCTGGCGAAGCCTGCGAAGATGAAGCCGCGCGATATCGCGGAGGCCCTGGCAGCGAAGCTGGAAGCCGATGCCGATATTGCGAAGGCCGAGGTCGCCGGGCCAGGCTTCCTCAACATCACGTTCATGCCCCAGTTCTGGCACGGCGTCGTCGCGACGATCCTGGCGCAGGGACCTGCGTTCGGCCGCACCGGCGCGGGCGGCGGCGAGCGCATCAACGTCGAGTACGTGTCGGCCAATCCCACAGGTCCGATGCACGTCGGGCATTGTCGCGGCGCGGTTTTTGGCGATGCGCTGTCCAATCTGCTGGCGTTCGCCGGATGGGACGTGACGCGCGAGTACTACATCAACGACGCGGGCGGGCAGGTGAACACGCTCGCGCGTTCGGCGTACCTGCGCTACCGCGAGGCGCTGGGCCAAGACATTGGCGCGATTCCGGATGGGCTGTATCCGGGCGAGTATCTGGTGCCGGTCGGCGAAGCGCTGGCGAAGGCGCACGGTCCGGCGCTGCTCGATATGCCCGAAGAACGCTGGCTGCCGATCGTACGCGATGCGGCGATGGCGCCGATGCTGCAGACGATCAAGGACGACCTGGCCGCGCTCAACATCGTGCACGACGTCTTCTTTTCGGAGCGCTCGCTGACGTCGGATGGGCGTGATCAGGTGAAGGCCGCGATTGCGGTGCTGCGTGACAAAGGTCTGATCTACGAGGGGCGTCTGCCGAAGCCCAAGGGGCACGATGACGAGGAGTGGGAAGACCGCGAGCAGACACTCTTCAAGTCGACCGAGTTCGGAGACGATGAAGACCGCGCGCTGATGAAGTCCGACGGCACCTACACCTATTTCGCCGGCGACGTGGCCTATCACTTCGACAAGCTGCAGCGCGGGTACAAGCAACTCGTGAACGTGTTCGGCGCGGATCACTCGGGCTACCTGAAGCGCATCAAGGCTGCCGTGAAGGCGCTGTCCGGCGGCGAGGCCGAAGTCGACATCCCGCTGATCAATCTCGTGACGCTGTCGCGCGGCGGTGTTGCCGTGAAGATGTCGAAGCGGGCGGGAACCATCGTCACGCTGCGCGAGGTGGTGGACGAGGTGGGGCGCGATCCGGTGCGCTTCATGATGCTCTACCGGGAGAACAACAAGCTTCTCGACTTCGATTTCGTGAAAGTTGTGGAGCAATCGAAGGACAATCCGCTGTTCTATGTGCAGTACGCGCATGCGCGGTGCGCGTCGGTTTTCCGTAACGTACTGGAAACATTTCCTGATTTGACACAAGCTGTTGTTGTCGAGGGGCCTTCGGAGCTTAGCCGCCTGACCGATCCCGGCGAGTTGGCCATCGTCAAGGCGCTCGCGGTTTTCCCCAAGCTTGCGACGGAGGCGGCGCGCGCGCACGAGCCGCACCGGCTCGCCTTCTACCTCTTTGAACTCGCTTCCGCTTTCCACGCGCAATGGGCGCGCGGCAATGATTTGCCACAATTGAGATTTATCCAGGAAGGAGACAGGAGTCTGACCGCTGCGCGTTGCGCGATGGTCGCTGCGACACAGCAGGTCTTATCCTCAGGTCTTGCGGTGCTCGGCGTCGAGGCGCCGCTTGCAATGCGCTAAGCTCCCGATTCTCGGGGTTGAAGCACGAATGTGCGAGGGGAATTCGCAACATGGCAAGGTCTAACGGTCAGCTACCGCCGCAGCCCGGCGCGGGCCGCACGACGCGACCCGATCCCCAGTCGTGGGCGCAAGGTTCTCAGCCGCGTCCTGCCGCTCCGCAGCGCGCACCGCAACAGCAGCCGCAGTACGCAGCTCCTCAGTCGGCCGGCGCGGCCTATCAGCAGGCGGCTTACGGAACACAGGCCTACGGTACCCAGGGTCACTCAACGCAGGGCCACGCAACGCAGGCTCACGCAACACAGGGCGGTGCCGCCAACGATCCGCGCTATGCACCGCGGCCCCAGGCCGATACGCGCCAGCCCGCTCCCGCGCAGCGCCCGGCAGCGTCTTCCAGCGCATTCGATTCATTTGTCGCGCAGCAGCCCGCACCGGCTGCGTCGTCCTACGATGTCACGACCGGCGGCCGGCAGGCCGGATACGGCAAGTCGGGCGCGGCGGCGGGCTACGGTTCAAACGGCAACGGGTACGCTGCGCCGGATTATTCACGCCCGGCTGCAGCACCAGCCGATCAGAATGGCTTTACGCAGTGGGGCAATACACCCCAGCCCGCAGCGGACGCGCGCGGCTTCGATTACGGCGGTTACGGTGGAGCGGCACCGGGTGCCGCAAACTCAGCAGCTGCGCCCTACGCACAGGCCGGGTTCGGCTCGGGGCATTTCGACCACGGCGCATCCTACGGCCAGGACGAGTGGCAGGGCGACGGCTACGGCCAGGAGCCTTCGCTCGATCCCGCGCTCGGCCAGCAGGCCTACGTGCAGGACCAGCACGGCGCGATCGAGCAATCGTACGAGGACGACGAGTACGAAGACGAGCCGCGGAGCCGCCGCAAGTTGCCGTTGATCGCCGCCGCAGTCGCCGGTGCGCTGTTGTGCGGTGGCGGACTGGCTTACGGATACAAAACGTTTCTAGGCCCTGTGGCGTCGACCAGCACACCGCTGATCCGCGGAGCCGAAGGCCCGCTGAAGGTGAAGCCGGATGATCCGGGTGGGCGCAAGTTCGCCAACACGGAATCGAACGTGCTGGGCGGCAGCGGTAACGGCGCCAACAAGATCATGGGCGAGCCGTTGGCCGATGGCGCGACCGGCGGCGACAACGCCCGCAAGGTTCAGACGGTGGAAGTCCGGCCGGACGGCTCCGTCGTACCGCAGTCGTCGATGGGCGATGCGCCGCGCGCCCCGGCACAAGCCAGCGCAATGGATTTCCCAACGGCCGGCGAGACTGGAAGCGTGGGTCGCGATGGGTCGTCGGCACCGCAGGTCATAGCCAAGGCTGAGCCCTCGCCTCCGTCCACGGCACGGGCCGCACCGCCCCCGGCACCTGAGCCGGAAGCCTACGTTGACGAGACGCCGCCGGCGTCCGTCGCTCCACCGAAGAAGGTCGCGGCGAAGAAGGTGGCTCCGTCAGCCGCGCCGGAAGGCTCCATGGGGCCCGCGCCGACGGGTGCAGGCTGGGTAGCGGTTCTGGCATCGGTGCCGGTGTCGTCCAGCAGCCAGATGGACTCGCTCAAGCAGTTCGCGGACATGCAGCAGAAGTACGGCGACGTGCTTGGAACCAAGACGCCCTCCGTGCAGGAGGCCAATCTTGGCGAGAAGGGGCGCTATCACCGCCTCGTGGTCGGTCCCCCGGCCTCGCGCGATTCCGCCAGTTCGATCTGCGGATCGCTCAAAACAGCCGGATATACGGGCTGCTGGGTGATGCAGTACTGATGCCATTGGCGGCGACGATCCGCGCCTTTGGCATGCGCTCGCGGCTCCGCTAGCCTGCCGCGCATGAGAAGTGCATTCATAACCGGGCTGGCCGGGTTCACCCTGACGGCCGACGAGGCAGCTTTTCTGGCTGCGAGCAGGCCGTGCGGGATCATTCTCTTCACGCGCAACTGCGAGAGCCACGCGCAAATCCGCACCCTGATTTCGGCTGCCAAGGAAGCGATTGGCGCGGAGCATCTGCTGGTGCTTATCGATCAGGAGGGCGGCCGCGTGCAGCGTCTGCGCCCGCCGCTGGGACGGGCATTGCCACCGGCCGCCGCCTACGCACGGCTCTATACGCATGATCCGGACGCGGCTTGTCGCGCGGCCCGGTCAGCGGCGCGGTTGGTTGCGGAAGACTTGGCGAGCCTCGGCATCAACACCGACTGTGCGCCCGTCCTCGACGTGCCGGTTCCCGGCAGCCACGACATCATCGGCGACCGCGCCTATGGAGCGACGCCGCAGCAGGTGGCGCACATTGGCCGCTCGGTCTGCGAAGGCTTCATCGCGCAGGGTATGCTGCCTGTCATCAAGCACATTCCTGGCCACGGCCGCGCGACGAAGGACAGCCACCACGACCTGCCGGTCGTGACGACGACGCATGCCGAGCTTTCGCGGACCGACTTCGAGGCGTTTCGCCTGATGGCCGACATGCCGGCGGCGATGACGGCGCACGTCGTCTTTACCGCGCTCGACGATAAGGCACCGGCCAGTACATCGCTGACGGTCACGCGCGCCATCATCCGCCGCGAAATCGGCTTCGACGGCTTTTTGATGAGCGACGATCTGTCGATGAAGGCGCTGTCGGGCGGCTTGCGTGAGCGCGCCGAGGCCGTGATCGCCGCAGGCTCCGACGTCGCGCTTCATTGCAATGGCAATCTGTCCGAAATGCAGGCTGTCGCGGCGGGTGTTCCCACGTTGGACGGCCGGGCGCTGGAGCGATTCTCCGCGGCTGTCAGCGTGACGGAACGGCGCGAAACGTTCGACGTCGCTGCTGCTGAAGCGGAGCTTGAGGCGGTGCTGACAAGGCACGCTGGTGCCACTGAATCAGTGTAAGGTTTGCGCAACTTTTGTGCGTTTGCGGCGCATTTGCCGTAAGCCAACAGGACGCTGCAATGAACGAAGTGACCACTGGGCCGGATGAAGGCGTCGAAGCGTGGGAAGTGCCCGGCGCCGAGACCGCGCCGCTGCCGAGTGAGTCGTTTCGCGTGGCGATCGACGGCTTCGAGGGTCCGTTGGACCTGCTGCTGGCGTTGGCGCGCACGCAGAAAGTGGACATCGCGCAGATCTCGATTTCGCAGCTCGTCGAGCAGTATCTGTTCTACATCGCCGAGGCGCAGAAGCTGAGGCTGGAGATCGCGGCCGACTATCTGGTGATGGCGGCCTGGCTGGCATTTTTGAAGTCGCGCATGTTGCTGCCGCGCGAAAAGGACAACAGCGATCAACCCTCGGCGGAGGCGCTGGCGCAGCAGCTTGCATTCCGGCTGATGCGGCTCGACGCGATGCGCAACGCAATGGCACAGCTGCTGACGCGCAAGCGGCTCGGGCGCGACGTGTTCGCGCGCGGCATGCCCGAGGGCGTCAAGACCATCCGTGAGACGGAGTGGACGGCGGAAGTGTTCGACCTGCTCAAGGCCTATGCGGAGGGGCGACGCCGCACCGTCGTGATCACCCACGTCATCAAGGCGCGCAAGGTCTGGTCGATCAAGGATGCGCGTGGCCGGTTGGAGCGTCTGGTCGGCAAGTCCGCCGGCAGTTGGGGGCAGCTGGACCTGTTCATTGAACAGTATCTCCCGCACACGGAGGAGGACCGGACGGTGGTTGCCAGCTCATTCGGCGCGACGCTGGAAATGGCGCGCGAGGGGTTGATCGAGCTGCGGCAGGAAGAGCCGTTTGCACCGATTTACATGCGAAAGCGCGAAGAGGGGGCGGCCTGGGAACAGGTTGTCGTTTGACGGCAGGCCCGTAGTTCCGCCACCATACTCAGAGGATCAACACGAATGGTTCCGCCAAGGCTCTCCCTGGTCACCAAAGACGACGATACGAACGACAATGCTCCCCACGAGGCGGAGCGCCAGGCGATCGACGAGGCCCTCGAGGGGATCGAGGCGGCCGTGCCCGATGCTGTCAAAGCGCTGTCGACGGCAGACCGGCGTGAGAAGCTGCGGGTTCTGGAGGCATTGCTGTTCGCCGCCTCCGAGCCGTTGGACGAGGCACGGCTCGCCAGCCACGTGACGGAGGGCGACGACGTCCCGGCGCTGCTGGCCGACCTGCAGGCGTTCTACGCGGGCCGCGGCATCCACCTCGTGCGGGTCTCGGGCAAATGGGCGTTCCGCACGGCGGAGGACCTGTCGTATCTGCTGGAGCGCCACGCGAAGGAAGAACGGCGCCTTTCGAAGGCCGCCCTGGAGACGCTGGCGATCATCGCCTACCACCAGCCGGTCACGCGGGCCGAGGTCGAGGAGATCCGCGGCGTTTCGACGTCGGGTGGCACGCTCGACATCCTGTTGGAGACCGGTTGGGTGCGGCCGCGCGGCCGCCGGCGTGCGCCCGGAAAGCCGATCACGTATGGGACGACGGACCAGTTCCTCAACCACTTCAGCCTGGACAACATCAAGGATTTGCCGGGCCTGGCGGATCTGAAGGGTGCCGGGCTGCTCGATTCCGCACTGCCGCCGGGATT
>JAKAXS010000102.1 GCA_021816505.1 Pseudomonadota bacterium | reverse complement strand
GCTCTCGGCTGCCGCCGATCGCATCGGGGAAGTGCTGTCCCTTATCAATGCCATCGCCCAGCAGACGAATTTGCTGGCGCTCAATGCAACGATCGAAGCCGCTCGGGCTGGAGAAGCCGGAAAAGGGTTCGCCGTCGTGGCCACGGAAGTGAAAACCTTGGCGTCGCGCACGGCCGGGGCAACCGCAGAGATCGCGGCGCAGATCGTTGCGGTGCAGGAGAGGACAGGCAACGCAGCCTCAGCCATCGCTTCCGTCGGAAAGCTGGTCGGAGAGATCGATCAGATTTCGTCGAGCATCGCCGCCGCCGTCGAACAACAAGGGGCGGTGACGCAAGAAATCTCGTCCAACATGCATTCGGCGGCATTGAGCGTGAATATGATCTCGGAGAGCATCGGCCGCATTCACGACGCCGCCTACGCGACGAAACTGGCTACGGCGAAGGTGAAGGATGCGTCGCTCGAGCTGGTGGCCTAGCAGCACGCAAGATGGTTGCCATGCGAGGTTCGTTCGTCATCTCTCGGCCGCCTGGTCGGCCGGGAGGTGAATTAGCCTTTGCAAACCTTCGCCACCGCGCGGCAGGTCCACAACGCGCCATCTTGTTTGCAGGTGTAGCTCGGCTTGCCGATGCGGTCGGTTTCGAATGGCCAGTTGCCGGTGACCTGGCGGATGATGAGCAGGCTTTCGTATTCGGCGAAGCCGCGGGTCACGCCGGTGGCTGAGCCGGCCTTGGTGACACAGCTTTCGGCCTGCGCGGATGATGTGCTGGCAGCCACAATCAGCGCCATTGCGGCGAGCGTGCGTGTGACGTGGGTCATCGTCAGATCCCCCCGGATATGTCCACCCCGCTCCTGCAGTATGCACAAGACGAAGCGTTAGGAAATCCCGAGGAATTCCGTGGCGGGCGGGATCGCGCGCGGTTACAACCCAGACATGACCAAGATCGGCTTTTATTCCGGCACCTTCGACCCCGTGACGCTCGGGCACACCGACGTGATCCAGCGCGCGGCTGGGCTGGTCGATAAGCTCGTGATCGGGATCGGCGTGCACCCGGGCAAGGCGCCGCTGTTCACCGCGGACGAGCGGGCCAGCATGCTGCGCGCCGAGACGCGGGCCATCGCCAAGGCGATGGGGTGCGAGATCGATGTCGTCACGTTCGACAATCTCGTCGTGCGCGCTGCGTTCGAGCATCAGGCGACGACGATCGTTCGCGGACTGCGGGATGCCTCGGACTTCGACTACGAAATGCAGATGGCCGGCATGAACGGCGCGATGGCTCCCGGTATCCAGACCGTGTTCCTCCCGGCCTCGCCCGGCGTGCGCCACATCACGGGCACGCTGGTGCGCCAGATTGCTCTGATGGGGGGCGATGTGAGCGCGTTCGTCTCTCCGGCCGTGGCTAAGTTGCTGAAAACTAAGGTGGCGTAGGCCAGCCGCTTGCTCGCCGGGCGCCAAGGCGCCATAACGGCGCGGCGAACGTTCGCGACTCAAGCCCTTCGGGAGATGACGCATGCGGCAGTGGTTCAGCGGTCTGGCGATGGGACTGATGCTGCTGACGGCGGCTGCCTGCAGCAGCGGGCCGTCTGCCACGATCATCGACAACACCGCGCCGCCCACGGCTAATGCCGCAATTCCTGCTGCTGCTACGACCGGCGGCGCGCCCATGACGACCGGTGCAACGCCTGCGGCCTACGCGGCGGCGCCGGCGACGAACGATCCTTCGAATACGCTGATCCTGGAACTGAAGACCGGGAAGGTCACGATCCGGCTCCGGCCTGACCTTGCCCCCAAGCACGTCGAGCGTATCAAGACACTCACCAAGCAGGGCTTCTACAACGGGCTGACGTTCCACCGCGTGATCCCGGGGTTCATGGCACAGACGGGTGATCCTCGCGGCGACGGCACGGGCGGCTCGCAGCTGCCGGACGTAGCGGCAGAGTTCACGCCGACCGCGTTCGAACGCGGCACGATCGGCGCGGCGCGGTCCGACAGTCCGAACAGCGCCAACAGCCAGTTTTTCATCTGCTTCAAGCATTCGCCGTTCCTGAACGGCAATTACACGGTGTGGGGCAACGTGGTCGACGGCATGCAGTTCGTCGATCAGATCGCCAAGGGCGAGCCGCCGCCCGTCCCCGACAAGATCGTCAAGATGTATCTGGCGGACGGCGCGCAATAGCGCGGCGGACAAGCCGGAACACCGCGCGGCGCAACCGCGCTATCCGTCATGAGCATGAGTAACGAAGGAGTGCCTCAAATGGCCGAAATCAAAGATCCCGAGAACACCCTGCTGATCGAGACGACGAAAGGCCCGGTCGTCATCGCCATGCGGCCGGACCTGGCGCCCAAGCATGTGGCACGCATCAAGCAGCTGGTACGCGAAAACTTCTACGACGGCATCGTCTTCCATCGCGTGATCGAGGGCTTCATGGCGCAGACGGGCTGCCCCAAGGGCACCGGCACGGGCGGCTCGAAGTACGAGAACCTGCCGGCCGAGTTCAATTCGGAAACGCATGAGCGTGGCGTGTGCTCGATGGCTCGGGCGGCCAGCCCTGACAGCGCCAACAGCCAGTTCTTCATCGTGTTCGACGATGCCAGCTTCCTCGACAACAAGTACACCGTCTGGGGCAAGGTGATCTCCGGCATGGAAAACGTCGACAAGATCAAGCGCGGCGAGCCGGTGCAGAATCCCGACAAGATGATCAGCGTCAAAGTCGCGGCCGACGCGGCCTAGCAACGACGGATGTCGAAAATGTCGCTTCCAGCGTTGGGTCTGGCATTCATGGCGATCCTCGCGGGCGTCATGATCGCATTTCAAGCGCCTATCAATGCGATGGCCGGGCAGCGTCTCGGCCACGTGATGGGCGGGGCGACGCTCTCGTTTGTTGTCGGCGCGCTCGCCCTGGGCGCAATCTCGCTCGTCGCGTTTCGTGATCAGATCGCGTGGACAGAACTGCCGAACCTGCCGCCGCTGTTGTTCATCGGCGGTCTGCTCGGAGCGATCTATATCGTGCTCAGCATTTGGTTGACGCCAAAGCTTGGTGTTGGTGCGGTCATTGCGCTTGGCATCGCGGGGCAGGTTCTGTCCAGCCTTGCGCTCGATCACTTCGGGATGCTGAATCTCGCGGTGCGCGAGATCTCGCTGGGCCGCTTCGCGGGGGCGGTACTGGTCGTCGGCGGTGCGATGATGGTGCGGTTTCTCTGATAGCATGGCCGTTTCAATCGGAGCCCGCTAGCCGTGCGAACCGACGTGTTCGACTTCGACCTGCCTGACGATCGCATCGCATTGCACCCTGCAGCTCCGCGCGATGCCGCGCGCATGCTGGTGGTCGATCCGGCAACGGGGTTGACGGATGCGGGCGTGAAAGACCTGCCGTCGTGGCTACGGCCCGGCGATGCGCTCGTGTTCAACGATACGCGCGTCATCCCTGCGGCGCTGGAAGGCGAACGCGTGCGTGGCGACCTGCGTGCGCACGTGGCCTTCAACCTGACGAAGCGGATCGACGACAGCACGTGGGCGGCGTTCGCGCGCCCGGCGAAGCGGCTGCAGGTCGGGGACAGGGTGCACCTGGGCGGGACGAGCGAGCTGTGCTTCGCCGCCGCGCTGGATGCGACCGTCAAGGCCAAAGGCGAGGCGGGCGAGGTCGAACTTGCGTTCGACTTCGCCGGGCCGACGCTCGATGCGGCGATCGCGGCACAGGGCCAAATGCCGTTGCCGCCCTACATCGCGCTGAAACGCGGTGCGGACGAAGGCGACCGGGAGAGCTACCAGACCATCTACGCGCGGCACGAGGGTGCGGTGGCGGCCCCGACTGCCGGGCTCCACTTCACGCCCGGCTTGATGGAAACGCTGGCCGGACATGGCGTCTCGCAGCACTACGTGACGCTGCACGTCGGCGCGGGAACGTTTCTTCCGGTGAAGGCCGAAGATACCGCGGAGCACAAGATGCATGCAGAGTGGGGCGAGGTCTCGCCAGAGACGGTGGACGCCCTGGCGGCCGTGCGGGCGCGTGGCGGCCGCATCGTTGCCGTCGGCACGACATCGTTGCGACTTCTGGAGAGCGCAGCGGCGGACGGTACACTGAAGCCATTCAAGGGCGACACGGCGATCTTCATCACGCCGGGCTATCGCTTTCGCGTCGTGGATCTTCTGCTGACCAACTTCCACCTGCCACGTTCGACGCTCTTCATGCTCGTATCGGCATTCGCGGGATTGGAGACCATGCAGCGCGCCTATGCGCATGCCATCGCGACCGGCTATCGTTTCTACTCTTACGGCGATGCCAGCTTGCTGATGCGCGACCGAAGCTGACGGCGGCCGGCAAGGGAGCCGCTTCCCGAAGTGACGCAAGCTGGTATTGTTCGCATGTTTTCCGCCCACGTCTCACGCTTCACAAGGTGACCTCATGACCGCCGATGCCCCGCGCCCACCGCTTCCGCCGTTCACAGCCGAGACCGCGGCGCAGAAGGCGCGCATGGCCGAGGACGCCTGGAACAGCCGCGATCCTGCCCGCGTCGCGCTCGCCTACACGACGGACTCGCGTTGGCGCAATCGCGCGGAGTTCCTGGAAGGGCGCACGGCGATCGAGCAGTTTCTGACGCGCAAGTGGAACCGGGAGCTCGACTACCGCCTGATCAAGGAAGTCTGGGCCTTCAAGGACAATCGCATCGCGGTGCGCTTCGCCTACGAGTGGCACGATGACGGCGGCCATTGGTTCCGCAGCTACGGCAACGAGAACTGGGAATTCGACGAGAATGGGCTGATGAGGCTGCGCATCGCCAGCATCAACGATTTGCCGATCTCCGAGGCCGACCGCAAGTATCATTGGCCGCTCGGCCGGCGCCCGGACGATCATGCGAGCCTGAGCGAGCTGGGATTGTAGTCAGTCGGCGCGGTCCGGCTGCTCGACTTCGCCTTCGTTGGCGGACTCTGCATCCGCGTGCTGTGCGGCAGCCGCCATCAGATGCTGGACGAACTGCTCGAACGCGGAGAGATACGCCGCATCGTGCAGTTCGTGCACGCGGGCAAGCAGGCCGTCGGTCGTGAACCAGCCGTTGAAGCTGAACTTGATGTCGAGAATTTCACCGGTGCTTCGATGCCGATAGATGCCGTGTGCGTGGGCACGGCGATGATCGGCTTCGTGCGTGATCCTGTCGATGGTGTAGTCCTGCAGTTCGAAGGTGTGCATCACCAGTTGCAAGCGGCCGTACAGATCCTCCTTGCCGACGGCGCTCATCGCGTACGGCACCTGGATGCCGTCGACATTCACGAGATACAGAATGTCCTCCGAGAAATAAGACATGAGCAGGTCGAGGTCCTGCGCTTTCCATGCGAGCAACGCCGCGAGAAAGTTTCTCCGTTCGTCAGCATTGACCATGCGCGCATTCCGACTGCATCAATTGCACGCTAGCGAATGAAGCGTAGCGGAACAATCCAAACCCGGCCGAACTCGAAACTCTGCATTCGGTTCCGCGAATTTAATGAAGTTAATATTGAAGCTGATTGATGACCGCCCGCGTATCCAATGTGAGGGAACGTCAACACCTCTCAGCAAAGGAATAACAATAATGAAATACGCAATCATTCTCGCCACGACGCTTGGTTTCGCTGGCGCAGCGCTTGCCGCAGACGGCCCCACGATGGAGCAGTGCAAGGGCGGCTCGAAGGCGGATTACTCGAAGACATGGTCCGCGGCCGACTTCAAGAAGGCTTGTGACTCGATGATGAAGAAGTAGCCTTCTCATCTCGCGGCGCGGCCCGTTGAAAATCGGGCCGTGCTCGTGCACCGAACACACGATACTTCGCATTTATACCTTGAAGCTCATTAGCGCGGCCCAAGGCGCTTTATCGGGGTGACGAAGCGGGGCAAACACCGCTAAAAAGCATCGCGTTGACTTAAGGCTTGGCTCCGATCCTTCACACATTGCCTGCCTCACTCATCGCAGAACCCGTCATACGCTGGGTTCTGGGCCGGCAAACTGTGCGATTGATTATGAGCGACATTGACACCCCTCCAGTCCAGCCCGCCACGGCAGAGCCCTTGTTCGGCTACCGGCTGATCAGGCAGGACGGCGCGGCGCGCCTCGGCGAGGTCGTCACGCCGCGAGGCATCATTCGCACGCCCGCGTTCATGCCGGTTGGTACGGTTGCGACCGTCAAGGCGATGTATACCGAGCAGGTGCGTGACGCAGGCGCCGATATTCTGCTGGGCAACACCTACCACCTCATGCTGCGGCCGACGGCGGAGCGGATCGCCAAGCTCGGCGGGCTGCATAAATTCATGCGTTGGGACAAGCCGATCCTCACGGACTCCGGCGGGTTCCAGGTGATGAGCCTGTCGAAGATCCGCAAGATCACGGAGGAGGGCGCGCAGTTCCAGTCGCATCTGGACGGCTCGCGCCACATGCTGACACCGGAGCGATCGATCGAGATCCAGTGCCTGCTCGGTGCCGATATCCAGATGCAGTTCGACGAGTGCATCGAGCTCCCGGCGGAGCGGCGCGAGGTGGAACGGGCGATGGAGCTGTCGCTGCGCTGGGCGGAGCGGTCGGCGCGCGCGTTCGAACGCATGTCGCAGCCGGGCCAGGCGCTGTTCGGCATCGTGCAGGGTGGCGTCGACGGCGAATTGCGGCGGCGGTCGGCGCGGTCGTTGGCGGGCATGGATCTGCCGGGCTACGCGATCGGCGGGCTGGCGGTCGGCGAAGGCCATGAGGCGATGCTTGCCGCCATCGAGGAGACGATGCCGGAGATGCCGGTGGCGAAGCCGCGCTATCTGATGGGTGTCGGCACGCCTTTGGATCTGATCGAGAGCGTCCGGCGCGGTATCGACATGTTCGACTGCGTGATGCCGACGCGAAACGGGCGTCACGGGCTCGCCTTCACGTGGGAGGGCAAGGTCAACCTGCGCAACGCCAAGCACGCCGACGATCCACGGCCGCTCGATCCCGTATCGTCCTGCCCGGCGGCCCGCGAGTATTCCCGCGCCTATCTGCATCACCTCGTGAAATCGGGCGAGTATCTCGGCTCGATGATCCTGTCGTGGGTCAATACGGTCTTCTATCAGGACCTGATGGCGGCGATGCGCGCAGCTATCGCCGAAGGCCGCTTCGCCGAATGGGCGGAAGAGACCAAGGCACGCATCGATCCACCGAAGGTTTAGCGATCAACCCGGCGGATCGATCGGGGGCGGCATGGTGCTGCTCTTGGCGGTCAGCCGCTCGCGCTGCACCAGGTAGATGCCCGAGCCGATGATGATGGCGGAACCGGCGAGCGTCCAGATGTCGGGCAGATCGCCGAACACGAGCCAGCCGGCCGTCACCATCGTCAGGAACTGCAGGTAGAGAAACGGCGAGATCGTCGAGGCGGGCGCGAGGCGGTAGGCGTGCAGGAACAGGTAATGCCCCATGCCGCCCAGAAGCCCGAGTGAGCCAAGCAGAAGCCACGTCGTCATGTCGGCGGGAGGCACCCACTCGGCGAACGCGAACGGCGCGCCGAAAAGCGTGCCGACGAACATGGAATAGAACAGCGTGACCAGCGGTGGATCGTAAGGCGAGAGATAGCGCGTGATGATCATGAAGAGCGCGTAGGCCATCATGCCCGCCAGCGAATAGAGCACCGCCGGATGGACGCCGCCAAGCCCCGGGCGGACGGCGATCACCACGCCGCCGAAGCCGATGAGGATGGCGATGAGCCGCCGCCATCCCACCCACTCGCCGAGGAACGGGCCGGCCAGCAGCGCGACCATCAGCGGCGCGAGGAAGACGATGGTTACGGTCTGGTCGAGCCGAAGGTATTGCAGCGCGAGAAAGTTCAGGACCGTCGTCGCGGCCATCAGGACCGAGCGCACGAGTTGTAGCCCGAGCTTGCGTGTCTTGAACATGTCGGGCAGGCGCATCAAGCCGAAGGCCGGCACCAGGACGGCAAGGCCGATGAACTGGACCAGGAAGCGGCACCAGCCGAGTTGCGCCACCAGTACGCCCTTGGACGTCGCGAGGTACTTCGCAGCGGTATCGAGCGCGCTGAAGAACGAGACGGCAAGGAACATCAGGCCAATCGCGCGCAGCCGGCCGGCAGGCGTCGAGGGGGCGTGTGCCAGGCGGGAACTCTGATCAGTCATGGGGAGAAGGGGCGTGCGCGCATCGTGCGCGGCTGATAGCGCATGCCTGTGCCGGACGCGACTGGCAAATACGCAACTGAGGCCTGCATTGGCGGCAATGCAGGCGGCGCATGCAAAGGAACTGCTTCATCGGCTCAGCGGTTCTAGTCCGATATCAGCGCGCGGAGGATCCGATGACTGGCTCAGAGCCC
>JAKAXS010000101.1:1345-8306 GCA_021816505.1 Pseudomonadota bacterium | reverse complement strand
GCTTCGCGCGTGGCGCCTGCTTCGCTCGTCAGCAGTACGAGGCGTTCGCCCTTGCGCGCGTCGGGCAGCGACACGACCACCAGCGGCTTGGCCGGCCACAGCTCGGCCGCCAAAGCCTCCACGGCCGCAAGCGAAACCATCTCGCCCGCGATCTTGGCGAAGCGCTTCGCGCGACCCTTGATGAAGATGAAGCCCTGCTTGTCGATCGTGACGATGTCTCCCGTGTCGTGCCATCCGCTCGGCGGCGGCTCCAGCACGCCGGGGTTCTCCGCGCGATAGTAGCCCAACATGACGTTGGGGCCGCTCACGTAGAGACGCCCGCCCTCGTCGATACCGGGCACCGGTTCCAGACGCGCCTGCATCAGCGGCGCCAGACGCCCCACGCTGCCGGACTTGTTCGACAGTGGCGTGTTGATCGCCAGCACCGGCGCCGTCTCCGTCACGCCGTAGCCCTCCAGAATGCGGACGCCGAACTTTTCCATGTAGATCTGACGCGTGCGCTCCTTCACCGGCTCCGCACCCGACAGGATCATGCGCAGCCTCGCGAAGTCGTAAGGATGCGCCACCCGCGCGTAGCCGTTGAGGAACGTGTCCGTGCCGAACAGGATCGTCGCGTTCGAGGCGTAAACGAGTTCGGGAACGATGCGGTAGTGCAGCGGCGTCGGGTAGAGATACACCGGAACGCCGCCCACCAGCGGCATCAGCAGCCCCGCCGTCAAACCGAACGAGTGGAACACCGGCAGCACGTTGAACACTTTGTCTTCGCCGTTCACCGCCACGCGATGCAGGCTCTGCATGCAGTTCGCCAGCAGATTGCGATGCGACAGCACCACGCCTTTCGGCAGCCCTTCCGAGCCCGAGGTAAACAGGATCGCCGCGGGATCGTCGGGTCGGCGCTTGACCAGCGGTGCGTGCCCCGCACGCAGTCCGGCGAACTTGTCGGCGAAGGTGATCTGCGCTTTTACGTCTTCCAGGTAGACGATCAGGCAACTCTCGTTCAGCCGCGCGACGACGTCGCCAAGCCGCGCCTTCTCGACGAACGCACGCGATGTCAGGATCACGTTCACTTTCGCGGCGCGACACGCGGCTTCGATGTTCGTCGCGCCGGCCGTGAAGTTCAGCATCGCCGGCACGCGGCCGATCGACTGCAACGCGAAGAACGTCACCGCCACGCCGGCGGAGTTCGGCAGCATCACGCCGATGGCGCTGCCCGCACCTGCATAGCGCTCCAGCTTTGCGCCGAGCACCTGCGCGCCGAGGATGAGCTTGCGGTAGCTGAGTTTCGTGCCCAGCGGGTCTTCCACCGCCGTCTTGCCGGTATCGCGTGTCGCTTTCGCGAGCGCCAGCGCCTCGAACAGCGTCTGATCGATCGGCGCCGTCATCACCGCGGCGTCGACCATGACATCCTGCAGTTCCGCGCCCGCCGCCAGACGCCGCGCCTTGCCGCGCAACTCCGGATCGATCTCCAGCTTCAGCGGCGGCAGGATCGTGACCACGGTCTTGGGGAACAGCGTCCGCTTCGTCTGGCTTGAGCTGAGGTATCCGAACCACGACCGCTCAAGTCCATCGATGCGCACCGGCACCACCACGGCGTCCGCCTTGTCGGCGATCATCGCCGTCCCGTCGTAGACCTTCATCAGACCACCGGTGACGGTGAGCCGCCCTTCCGGAAAGATGACGAGCGTCTCGCCGTTCTTCACGGAGTTGATCAGGTTGCGCGTGCCGATCGGCTTGGTGGGATCGATCGCATGTGCGTTGACGAGCTTGAGGAACGGCTTCACCCACCACTGCTGCGCCATCGCCGTGTCGATCGCGAACGAGGTGTGCGATGGCAAGATCGAGTACATCACCGCCGCGTCGAGCAGGCTGACATGGTTGGGCGCGATGATGGCCCGCTGACCCACCGGCGGCAAATTCTCCCGGCCTCTGACTTCGAGACCCAGAAACGTATTGAAGAGAAAACTGCCGAGGTCTTGCAAGCCCTCGCGGCCCCAAGCGCGCAATGTCAGGCCCGCCGCGATGAAGCTGCCGACGCCGAGGATCGCAAACAGCGCCCAGAACGGAACGTGCAGGCCAAGCGCGACGCCTACTGCGACGCTGGCCACGGTCATGAAGGCAGCAGAGAGAACGTTGCAGCCGGCGATAACGCGGGCGCGCGCACCCTCCGGCGCCCACATCTGCACGGCGGCGAACGACGGCACGATGTAAAGACCACCGGCGATCGAGAGGCCGAGGAAGTCGAACAGGATGCGCCAGCCTGAAAAACTGCCGAGATAGGTGCTGACCGTCATCGGCTCCGCGGAGCGCGCAAGGCCGGACGCGGCCAGCGCGAGATCCAGGCAGAAGATCGCCATCAGCGCGCCGCCGACCGGCACCAGCGCAACGTTGGGCCTGTTGCGGCTGGCGCGCGCGGCGAGCGCAGAGCCGATCGCGATGCCGACCGTGAATACGACGAGCGCCAGCGTCACGACGCCTTGGCCTGCGCCGAGCCCGTCCTTGAACAGCGGCGGCAGCAGCGACATGACGACCGCAGCGACAAGCCAGAACCACGCCGTGATCAGCCCGCCGATCCACAACCGGCGAACCGCGCGCAGATCGCGCAGCAGTGCGACCGTGGAACTCCACGGATTGGTATCGATCACGAGATCCGGCGCGGCATCGCCCGTTTTCGGAATGAAGCGCGAGATGCCCCAGCACGCGACCGCGAGAATGACGGCCAGCCCCGCCAGGACCTGATTGCCCACGCCTTCGCCGGCCAGCATGCCGCCGGCGATGGTGCCGAGAAGGATCGCGGCGAACGTCGCGCTCTCGACGAGCGCGTTGCCGGCCGGCAGCTCGGCCTTCGTCAGATGCACGGGCAGGATGCCGTATTTGATCGGACCGAACAGCGCGGCGATGGTGCCGTACAGCGCCAGCGCGACGAACAGGATCGGCACCGAATGCAGGATGAACCCTGTCGCGGACACGATGGCGACGGGGATCTCGAAACGCTTCAGCAGCTCCGCCATCTCGGCTTTGTCGTAGCGGTCCGCAAACTCGCCACCGATGCCCGAGAAGATGAAGAACGGCGCGACCAGCACGGCGCCGGCCAGTGCGACGAGCGTGCCGCTCTGCTCCGTGCCGAGTTGAAACAGGATGAGGATGACCAGCGCGTTCTTGACGAAATTGTCATTCAGCGCGGACAGGAATTGAGTCCAGAAGAGCGGAGCAAAACGCCTGGAGGTCATCAACGACGTGAACATGAGCACCACAGAGTTGCGTATGGAAGTGCGACCAGGCCAAGCGTCGCTTGCCGGACACTAAAGCACTGATCGTGGCGAATGAACGGCCTCTTATGGAGAGCGTTAGCGGGCGGCTTACGAGAGCGAGATCGGACCGGCTGACGTCCCCCGAGGCAAAACCCGCTGACCGCGGACGTTGCGCCAAGACCAGGTCCCCCTGCAACGCTCCACCCGCTCGGCAGAATTGGCCACCCCAATGGTCGTCGATTCAATTTCATCGCCGATAGTCGCGTGCAATCAATAAGTTACATGATTGAAAGTTCGCAAACTAAGCTCCTCTGCCTGAAGCTTGAAAATGAATGGTGTTCAACATTCCCTGGGGGAGCATTTTCGAGGTTGCGCGAACCCTCGCCACAACCCAGATGTGAGCGCTTGAGAACTTCGGGTTTGTCCCGTGTCGCAAACAGTTGAGGACCGGCTGGCGGTGGAAAAGTCGACCAGTGAGTTCCGCATTCACCTCAATGGGGAAAGCGTGGCAACGAAGACGAGCACGCTCGATGCGTTGCTGGTCGAAAAGGGCTACGCGGATGCCAAGGTGGCGACTGCCGTGAACGGCACGTTCGTTCCCGCCCGCAATCGCGCTGCCAAGGCTTTGTCTGATGGCGACCATATCGAGGTAGTCTCCGCCCGCCAGGGCGGCTAAAAATTTGACCATGAACGCTCTCGACAAACGTCCCGCCCCGGCTCCGAGCCGCTTCGCCGCATACGGCACCGAACTGCCGTCGCGCCTACTGCTGGGAACTGCGCAGTATCCCTCTCCGCAGATCATGGCCGAGGCCGTTGCCGCCTCACAGGCCGGCATCGTCACCGTATCGCTGCGCCGCGAGCAGGCGCGCGGCCGCACGGGCGAGCGCTTCCTGGAGCTGATCCGTGACTTGAAGGCCCGCATCCTTCCCAACACCGCAGGCTGCCGCACGGCCAAGGAAGCGATCACCACGGCGCAGATGGCGCGCGAGCTGCTCGACACCGACTGGATCAAGCTGGAAGTCATCGCCAACGACGATACGCTGCAGCCGGACCTGTTCGGCCTCGTCGAGGCGGCCGAGATCCTCTCCCGTGACGGCTTCAAGGTGTTTCCCTACACCACGGAAGATCTGGGGGCCGCCGACCGCCTGATCGCCGCGGGCTGCGAAATCTTGATGCCGTGGGGCGCGCCCATCGGTTCCGGCCGCGGTCTCGCGAACCCCTACGGACTGAAGACGATGCGCGCCTACTTCCCAGGCGTGCCGCTCGTGATCGATGCCGGCGTCGGCGCGCCCTCGCACGCCGCGGCCGCGATGGAAATGGGCTACGACGCCATTCTGCTGAACACCGCCGTGGCCAAGGCGGGAGACCCGGTGCGCATGGCCGCCGCCTTCGCCGCCGCCATCGACGCCGGCCGCACGGCTTTCGAAGCCGGCCTGATGGAGCCGCGCGACATGGCTCAACCCTCAACGCCCGTCGCCGGAACGCCGTTCTTCGACTTGCCGCCGCGCTCGAGCTAACGCCATGCGGTCGTCCTCGCAGCAGCCAGACATGTTCTATCCGATCGTGCCGGACATCGACTGGCTGGAACGCCTCCTGCCGCTCGGCATTCGCACCGTCCAGCTCCGCCTCAAGGATGCGGACGACGCCGAGATCTCGCGCCAAATCGCCCGTGCGGTTGCGCTCACGAAGCAAACGAGCTGCCAGCTCATCGTCAACGACTATTGGCAGCAGGCCATCGCCGAAGGTGCCGACTACATCCACCTCGGCCAGGAGGATCTGGCGTCCGCCAACCTGGACGCCATCAAGGCGGCTGGACTGCGCTTGGGCATCTCCACGCATGACGAAGCGGAACTCGAGACCGCGCTGGCCGCGAGGCCCGATTACATCGCGCTCGGTCCGATCTACGAAACGAAGCTCAAAGCCATGAAATGGGCGCCGCAAGGCCTGGAACGCATCACCGCCTGGAAAGCCCGCGTCGGCACCCTCCCGCTGATTGCGATCGGCGGCATAACGCCGGAACGCGCTCCCGGTGTGCGCGCCGCGGGCGCCGACAGCATCGCCGTCATCACGGACTTCATCACCGCTCCGCATCCCGAAGCGCGCGTCAGCCTGTGGCTCGATTGGGCCGCAACGATACGCTAGCGCTCTGCCGCTATCCGCGTTCCAGCGCACGCCAGCCGATATCGCGGCGATAGAAGCCACCCGGCCAGTCGATCATGCCAATCGCCTCGTAGACCCGCGCCTGCGCCTCGGCCACCGTCCGGCCGCGCGCCGTGACGTTGAGCACGCGACCTCCATCCGCGACGATGCGATCGCCATCACGGCGCGTACCGGCGTGGAAAACCTCGACGCCCTCGACCTCAGCCGCGCGATCGAGGCCGCGGATTTCCGTGCCCTTCTTCGGCGTGCCGGGATAACCGTCGGCGGCCATGACCACCGTCAACGCCGCGTCCGAGTACCAGCGCAGGTCGAAATCCTTCAGCACGCCATCCGCCGTCGCCAATAGCGCCGCAAGCAGATCTGACTTCAGCCTCATCATCAGCACCTGCGTCTCGGGATCGCCGAACCGCACGTTGTACTCGATCAGCTTCGGCCCCTCCGGCCCGATCATCAGTCCGGCGAACAACACGCCCTTGAAGGGAATTCCGCGCTTCTTCATGCCGGCCACCGTAGGCCGGATGATCTCGGTCATCACGCGCCGCTCGACTTCCGGCGTGAACACAAGTGCCGGCGAGTATGCGCCCATGCCGCCCGTGTTGGGCCCTGTATCGCCCTCACCGACGCGCTTGTGATCCTGGGCGGCGATCAACGGCAGCGAATACGTGCCGTCGACGAGCGCGAAGAAGCTCGCTTCCTCTCCCGTCAAAAATTCTTCGATCACGACTTCGGCGCCGGCTTGCCCGAACGCACCCGAAAAGCATGCGTCGACCGCGGCATTCGCCTCATCGCGCGTCTCGGCGATGATGACGCCCTTGCCGGCCGCAAGCCCATCCGCCTTGACGACAATCGGCATGGGCTGCGTCGCAATATAGTCTTGCGCCGAAGTGGCATCTTTGAAGCGCGCGTAGGCGGCCGTGGGTATGTTGAATTCCGCGCACAGGTCCTTCGTGAAGCCCTTCGATCCCTCCAGCTGCGCGGCCGCGCGCGACGGCCCGAAATGCTTGATGCCGGCCGCGTCCAGCGCGTCGCTCAATCCCCCGACGAGCGGCGCTTCGGGCCCGATCACCACAAACGCGACGGAATGATCGCGGCAGAACGAGATCACCGCGTCGTGGTTCGCAGCATCCAGCGCAACACACTCGGCAAGCGCCGCGATACCCGCATTTCCCGGCGCGCAGTAGAGCTTCGACAACAGCGAGCTTCCCGATAGCGCCCACGCCAACGCATGCTCGCGTCCGCCCGATCCGATCAACAACACGTTCATAACTTGCTAGAGCCTTCCAAGCTTCGTCGATAGAGACCATGCTATGGCCTCAAGCCGCTGTTTGTGTACCATTTACTCACCCACCCCAACAACGAGGACCGATTCTTGGCCGAACCGCCACCAACCTCGACGCGCCCATCCAGCAACATGACGGAGTTCTCTGTCTCTGAGCTGTCAGGCGCCATCAAGCGTGCGCTGGAAGACGGCTTCGGCTACGTGCGCCTCAAGGGCGAGATCTCCGGGTATCGCGGCCCGCACGCGTCGGGTCATTGTTACTTTGCTCTTAAGG
>JAKAXS010000101.1:0-1335 GCA_021816505.1 Pseudomonadota bacterium | reverse complement strand
AGGCCGTGATCTGGCGCGCCTCCTTCGCGCGTCTGAAGGTCAAGCCGGAAGAGGGCATGGAGGTGATCGCGCAGGGCCGCGTCACCACGTTCCCAGGATCTTCCAAATATCAGATCGTGGTCGAGTCGCTGGAGCCCGCGGGCGTCGGCGCCCTGATGGCGCTGCTGGAAGAGCGCAAGAAGAAGCTCGCTGCCGAAGGCCTGTTCGACGAGGCGCGCAAGAAGCCGCGCCCGTTCCTGCCGCGTATCGTCGGCATCGTCACCTCACCGACCGGCGCCGTCATCCGCGACATGCTGCACGGATTCGAAGAGCGGTTCCCCACCCGTGTCGTCCTCTGGCCCGTCCGCGTGCAGGGCGAGGGTAGCGCCGCCGAGGTCGCGGCGGCCATCCGCGGCTTCAACGCCTTGCCGCGCGACGGTCGCGTCCCCCGGCCGGACGTCCTGATCGTCGCCCGCGGTGGCGGCAGCCTGGAGGACCTCTGGGGTTTCAACGAAGAGATCGTCGTTCGCGCGGTGGCCGAGAGCGCGATACCGATCATCTCGGCCGTCGGTCACGAAACGGACTGGACGCTCATAGACCTGGTCGCCGATGCCCGCGCGCCGACACCGACCAAGGCGGCGGAATGGGCCGTTCCCAAATACGCTGACCTGAGCGAGAGCACAGCCAAGTACGCGATGCGCCTGACAGTCGCCATGAGGCGGTTTATCGAGGCGCAACGCACGCATCTGAAAGCGTCGGCACGCGGCCTGCCGAGCCGCGAGGGCCTGCTCGCTCTGCCCCGGCAGCACTTCGACGCCTGCGAGAAGCGATTGACGCGCGCGCTGCTGTCGAACACCCGCGCACACACCCTGCGGCATGCAAAACTGAACTCCAGGCTTCATCCTCGCTTGCTGGAAGCGCGGCTGGGCCGCACGCGCGATCGTCTTGAACGTGCCGCGACCCGCACGGCCGAAGCGCTGTCCCGCGGCACAGCCGCCCGGCGCGCCCGGTTTGAACGGCTGGCCGGACGCCTGGCACCTCGCCCCCTCCTCGCGCGCATCGAACGCTGCGGCGAACGCGTCACGACGCTCGACCGGCGTGCCGGCCGTGCGCTGTCGAATGCCGTCGCCAAACGGCGTCATTCGCTCGACGGCGCCGCGCAGTTGTTGGGCTCGCTCAGCTACCGCAGCATCCTGAACCGCGGCTTTGCCGTGGTGCGGGATGCAAACGGCACCATGGTTCGCTCGGCGGCCACAGTCGCGGCTCACGACCGGCTCGACATCGAGGTGTCGGACGGCCGCATCGTTGCGCAGGCCGTCGAAAGCCGGCCCGGCGAGCCACGGCCGGCAGGTTCGG
>JAKAXS010000100.1 GCA_021816505.1 Pseudomonadota bacterium | reverse complement strand
GGCCGCCAGGATCGCCGACTTGGTGACGGCGTTGAAGGCGACGCGCTCGACCGTGGTGTCTTTCTTCAGCGCTTTCTTCTGCTGCAGGATCTGCAGGATGTGCCAGGAGATCGCTTCGCCTTCGCGGTCGGGGTCGGTCGCCAGGATCAGCTTGTCGGCGCCCTTCACGGCGTCGGCGATCTCTTTCATGATCTTCGCCGACTTGCCGTCCACGTCCCAGTGCATCGCGAAGTCGTTGTCGGGCTCGACCGAGCCGTCCTTCGACGGCAGATCGCGCACATGGCCGTAGGAGGCCAGCACCTTGTAGCCAGAGCCGAGGTACTTGTTGATGGTCTTGGCCTTGGCGGCCGATTCCACGATGACGACGTTCATCTGCAACTTTCGTGTTGGAGAACGGATGGGATGATCTAGCGAGACGTCAGGCCGGGACTAGCGGCCTACGGTGCACCGCATCAAAGCGGCGGCAGAACATGGGGAAGGAACGGTGCGCTGTCAAATGTATGCGCAAAAGGCAAGTTGAAAAGAGCAGATAGTCCAGTGTTCTCAAGACATAAAACGAAGTAGGGCGGCTTCTGGTGAAGCCGCCCGACAAAAATCAAAGGTGCGGAAAGCTTTAGTTTCCGATTGCAGCGGTCAAATCTTTCATCGTGGCCGCCGCTTCTGTGAACTTCGAGCCCTGGCACTGTTCATCAAGCTTGGTCAACAGCTCTTCGACCTTCGCCGTCTTGGCGTCGTCGAGCTTCTTGTCTTCCGCTTTCTGCGCGAGTTCAGCACCCTGGTTATTGCATTCGTCGGCATTGGCCGGCGCATTCTGCGCCACCGCAACGCTCGAAAGCCCCATCACAAGAGCCGCAGCGAGGGCAAGGCGTTTCAGCATCGTCGTCGTCCTTCCTTGAATCCGAGAGCGTTTTCTGACGCACTCCATCAAATCGTCTGTGATTGTGGCCCTTCCGGGGCCGAAATGCTGAGAAGCGTTACAAGCAGTTTGCGCGAAACAGTAAGGATCAGGCTGCCTCGAACCGCTCCGCCAGCGATGCGATGGCCGGCAGAAGCTGATCGTAGTGCGAGATGACGACGTCGGGCATAAGTTCGGCGATCGGCCGGTCCGAGTAGCCGAAGGTCACGCCGATCACCGGCACGCCCGCCGCCCGCGCGGTCGCGATATCGACGGCCGTATCGCCGACCATGATGGCCCGGCTCACATCGCCGCCGGCCAGCCGGATCGTTTCCGTGAGGTGCTCCGGATGCGGCTTCGACTTCGTTGCAGCATCGCGCCCGATCACGGCGTCGAGCAGCCCGTCGAGCTGCAGCGCAGCGATCAGCGCCTTGGACAGATGCGCCCGCTTGTTCGTGCACACGCCAAGGCGAACGCCCTGCGCCCGTAGCGTTTCGAGCACCTGCAGGGCACCCGGAAACGGCCGGCTCTCGTTGGCGATGTTGGCCAGGTAATAGTCGAGGAACAGCCCCAGCAGGCGGTCCACCTCCGCGTCGGGCAACTGCCGCCCGGTATGCTTCAGGCCGTCGAGGATCATGAAGCGCGCGCCCAGTGCAATGGCCGGAGCCAGCACATGCCCCGGAACCGGATCCATGCCGATGTCGGCAAGCGCATGGTTGGCCGCGGCGATCAAATCCGGGGCGGTGTCGACCAGCGTCCCGTCCAAATCGAAAATGACCGTCAGATCTTGCATCGAAAGGCTCGCGCAACGAGAAAAGGCAGGCTTGAACTCCGCACCCGGCCGCAGCGTTCAGGTCGTCGATAGCTTGAAAGCCATTCCAAGCCAGCCTAGACAAAGGGCGAACCTGGGAATGAACCTTGAAACGCCTGGACAGGCCGACGGGGCATAGCGCAAGTGACGCCCGGCTGCCAGCGCGCGCGAGTCATCATGGACAAAAATGTCATTACCCTGCTGAAAACGCAGTCCTACATCGACGGCAAGTGGGTCGGAGAACCGAAGTTCCCCGTTCTGGACAAGGCGTCGGGCGTCGAAATCGCCAAGGTTGCCGACCTCGGCGCGGCCGAGACGAACGCGGCGATCGAGGCGGCGCACCGTGCCATGCCGGCTTGGGCAAAGCTCACCGGCAAGGAACGCTCGATCATCCTGCGCCGCTGGTACGACCTGATCATGGCCCACGCCGACGAGCTGGCGCTGATCCTTACCCGCGAGCAGGGCAAGCCGCTGGCCGAGGCCCGCGGCGAGATCGTCTACGGCGCGTCGTTCGTGGAATTCTTCGCAGAGGAGGCAAAGCGCGTCTACGGCGAGACGATCGCCAGCCCAAAGGCCGACGCGCGCATCCTGGTGCTGCGCCAGCCGATCGGCGTCGTCGCGGCCATCACGCCGTGGAATTTTCCTAACGCGATGATCACCCGCAAGGTGACGCCGGCGCTCGCCGTGGGCTGCACGGCCGTGGTGAAGCCGGCCGAGGATACGCCGCTTTCGGCCCTCGCACTGGCCGAGCTTGCGCATCAGGCGGGCATACCGCCCGGCGTGCTGAACATCGTCACGACGTCGAACCCTGAGCCGGTCGGCCGCGCACTGACCGAAAGCAACCTGGTGCGGATGGTGACGTTCACCGGCTCGACCGAGGTCGGCAAGATCCTGATGCGGCAGGCGACGGGCACCGTGAAGCGCGTCGGGATGGAACTGGGCGGCAACGCGCCCTTCATCGTGTTCGATGACGCCGATCTGGACAAGGCCGTCGCCGGTGCGATGGCCTCCAAGTACCGAAACGCCGGGCAGACCTGCGTCTGCGCAAATCGCATTTACGTGCAGTCCGGGATCGCCGCGGAGTTCGCCAAACGCCTTGCAGCCGAAGTCGGCAAACTGAAGGTCGGGCCGGGAACGGAGTCCGGCGTGACGCAGGGTCCCTTAATCAACGCGGACGCCATCAAGAAGGTGGAGCAGCACGTTCAGGACGCGCTCTCGCACGGTGCAAAGCTGTTGGCCGGCGGCAAACGCCACGCGCTGGGCGGCAATTTCTACGAGCCGACAGTGCTCGGCGGCGTTACCTCGAAGATGCTCATCACGCGCGAGGAGACGTTCGGGCCCGTGGCACCGCTGATCGAGTTCACGGACGAGGCGGATGTCATCCGCATGGCCAACGATACGCAGTTCGGCCTGGCCGCGTACTTCTTCGCGCGCGACCTGGGCCGCGTTTGGCGCGTCGCCGAGGCGCTGGAGTTCGGCATTGTCGGCGTCAACGAGGGCGTCGTGTCGAACGAGGTCGCACCGTTCGGCGGCGTGAAGGAATCAGGTCACGGGCGCGAGGGCTCGCACCACGGCATCGAAGAATTCCTCGAAATGAAATACGTCATGATGGGCGGCCTTTCCGGCTGACCGTCAGTGAAATAGCCAAGGAGAAGAGCTTGAGTTCCGATGCTTTGAAGGTGGCCGCGGCTGAACGCGCGCTGCAGTACGCGCAGCCCAAGATGCGCCTCGGCCTCGGCACGGGCTCGACGGCGGCGAAATTCGTGGACCTGCTGGGCGCACGCGTGCGCGACGGTCTTGAAGTGGTGGCGGTGCCGACGTCGGAGGCGACCCGAATTCAGGCGGCCGCGCTCGGCATCCCGCTCACAACGCTGGACGAGACGCCGCTGCTCGATCTCACGATCGACGGAGCGGACGAGGTGGACGACGAGCTGCGTCTCATCAAGGGCGGTGGCGGCGCGCTGCTGCGCGAGAAGATCGTCGCCGCCGCTTCGGATCGCATGATCGTCATCGCCGATGCCACGAAGCGCGTGCACACGCTGGGCGCGTTCGCGTTGCCGATCGAGATCGTGCGCTTCGGCGCGACGGCCACGCGCAACATGATCGAAATGCTGGCCGGAGACGTCGGCTGCCATGGCAAGATCACGGTGCGGCCGGGCAAGGACGGACAGCCGTTCCTGACCGATGGCGGAAATCTGATCGTCGACTGTGCCTTCGGCCGCATTGACGATCCCGAGGGGCTCGACGACATGCTGAAGGTCATTCCCGGCGTCGTGGAGAACGGTTTGTTTCTGGGCCTCGCCGACGCGGCGATCATCGCCGGCGCCAACGGCGTCGAAGTGATCGAGGCCAACTATGACGACACGTTGCCCGAGGACATGTGACGGCGCGGAGCGCGCCGTGCTCCAATCGCAGAGGTAATACAATGATGTCTGCTGTCACGCGTTCGACGATCGCTGCCGTTCTTGCGCTGGCCATGGCCGCCGGGGCGGCGTTTGCACAAGGCACGCCACCTGATGCCGACCGCCAGGCCGCTGCCAAGGACCTGATGGCCGCGATGAACGTCGAAGAGCAATTCAACAAGACGCTGACGTCCGTTCAGTCGCTGCTGACGCAACAGATCAAGACGCAGCCCAATAACGAAAAGGCCGTCGCGCTCATCGGCAAGATCTTCGATCCGGCGAGCCCAGACGTGAAGGCGTATCTCGTCGATGCGGAAGCGGCGCTGACCGGCTTCTATGCGGAACGCTTCACAACCGAGGAACTGAAGGAGATTGCCGCGTTCCAGCGTTCGGCCGCCGGCAAGAAACTGCAGGCGTCCATTCCGGACATGGTCGGCGCGCTGGGTCCGCCGCTTGGCAAGTTCCAGGATAGCGTCAAGAAGCAGCTCGTCGAAGAGCTGAGCGCAAAGCCCAAGCAGTAGCTGGACGGCAGACAGAGCCCGAACATGGCGCATGATTTCGATCTCTTCGTCGTAGGCGCGGGCTCGGGCGGCGTGCGCGCGGCGCGCATCGCGGCAGGCCACGGCGCGCGCGTGGCAGTCGCCGAGGAGTATCGCTACGGCGGAACGTGCGTCATTCGCGGCTGCGTACCCAAAAAGCTGCTCGTCTACGCCAGCCGTTTCCGCGACGATTTCGAGGATGCGACCGGCTTCGGCTGGAGCGCCACGGACGCGGTCTTCGACTGGCCCTCGTTGATCGCCGCGAAGGACAAAGAGATCGCGCGCCTCGAGGCGGCGTATCAAGGCACGCTGCAGCGTGCCGGGGTGACGATGTTCTCCGATCGCGCCGAACTGGTGTCGCCGAACGAGGTCCGACTGAAGCAGGCGGGCAAAACGGTGTCGGCCGGCAAGATCCTGATCGCGACCGGCGGCACGCCGTCGCTCGGTGAGCCCATTCCCGGCCTCGAACACGTTATCTCCTCCAACGAAGCCTTCCACCTGAAGGCGCTGCCGCGCCGCATCGTCATCTATGGCGGCGGCTACATCGCCGTGGAATTCGCCGGCATCTTCGCCGGGCTCGGCTCCGAGGTGACCATCGTCTATCGCAGCGAGAAGATCCTGCGCGGCTTCGACGAAGATTTGCGCGATGGTCTGACGCAGGCGCTGCAGCAGCGCGGCATCCGCATCGTCACCGATGCTCGCATCACCGCGGTCGAAAGGACAGGCGAGGGCCTGACCGCCACGCTGAGCCAGGGCGAGTCGCTCGCCGCTGACCAGGTCATGTTCGCGATCGGTCGGGTGCCGAACGTGGAGGGCATCGGCTTGGGCGACCTCGGTGTCGAACGCGGATGGAACGGGCATGTCGTCGTCGACGAGTTCTCTCGCTCTTCAGTCGAGAACATTTTCGCCGTCGGCGATGTCACCGATCGCGCCAACCTGACGCCCGTGGCGATCCGCGAAGGCCACGCTTTTGCCGACACCGAATTCGGTAACAACCGCTGGTGCGCCGACCACGCTCTCATTCCCACTGCGGTCTTCTCGACGCCGGAAGTCGGCACCGTCGGTCATCCCGAGCACCTTGCGCGCGAGCGCAACGAGAAGATCGACATCTACAAGACGCGCTTCCGCCCCATGCGCAACGTGCTCGCAGGCCGCGACGAGCGCACGATGATGAAGCTCATCGTCTGCGGCGACAGCGGCAAGATCCTCGGCTGCCATGTGCTGGGTCCCGACGCCGCCGAAATCGTCCAGATGGCCGCCGTCGCAATACGGCTCGGAGCGACAAAGGCCGACTTCGACTCGACCATGGCGTTGCACCCGAGTGCCGGCGAGGAGCTTCTGACGCTGCGCGAGAAGTGGATCGATCCCAGCTGACCGGCGGCAAAGCCGGGTTAAGCTTCAGCGCCGCACCCCGTTGCGCGGGGCAGGGCAGGGTGCTTAGGTCGCGCCGATTTCATCCTGTAGGGTCCCAATGAAACGTCTGGAAGGCAAGATTGCGCTCGTCACCGGCGCGGGCGCCGGCATCGGCCTGGCGATGGCACGCGTGTTCGCGACCGAAGGCGCACACGTCTACGTCACCGACGTCAACGGCGAAGCCGCCGCTGAAACCGTTGCCGCGCTCAATGCCGAGGGATTGGCCGCGACGGCCGGGACGATGGACGTTTCCCGCGGCCAGGACGTGACTGCGATCATGCGCACGGTTGCCGCCGCTCACGGCAAGCTCGACGTTCTGGTCAACAACGCCGGTCTGAACGTGCGCGGCGATTTCCGCCATATGTCCGATGCGGACTGGAACACCATTCGCGAAGTGAACCTCGACGGCGTCGTGCGCGTTGCCCGCGACGCGTTCGACCTGCTGCGTGCATCGGGCAATGCGTCGTTGATCAACGTGGCGTCGATCATGGCGCACCGCGGATTGCGCCAGTTGGCGGGTTACTCGGCCACCAAAGGCGCGGTTCTGGCCCTGTCGCGCGCGCTGGCGGTGGAATATGCGCCGTTTGCCATTCGCGTGAACGCGCTGGCGCCCGGGTTCGTCGAAACGGCGCTGACGGAACGTGTGCTGCGGAACCCTCACTTCCACAAAGCGTTGGTTGATCGCACGCTGATGAAGCGCTTCGGCACCGCGGAGGATATCGCGCTGGCCGCGCTCTTCCTGGCGTCCGACGACAGCCGTTACGTGACCGGCACGGAACTGGTCGTCGACGGCGGCATGACGGCAGGCGTTTGAGATCGTCTCTCGTGCCTGCGTCACACTTGCGTCACCTGCGCGTGGTGTTGCGGGACCAGTTTGATCCTCGGAGCTAGAGCGAATGCCCGTCACGTCCCTCCTTCGCGCCGCGGTTGCCGCCATCGTGCTTGCGGCCGGTCCCTGGCCGGCCGTCGCCGACGTCTATGAAATCGACAAGGACCACACGGAGGTTCGCTTCACGTGGGACCACGTCGGCATGTCGCGCCAGGGCGGGCGGTTTCGCGACGTCTCGGGCACGTTGAACTTCGATCCCGTGAACCCAGGCAACAGCTCGGTCGACGTCAAGATCAAGGTGTCCAGCATCTCGACCGGCGTGACGAAGCTGGACGAACATCTGATCCGCTCCGGCGAGTTCTTCGACGCCCAGGCATTCCCGACGATCACGTTCCGCTCAACCTCGGTCGCGCCCACCGTCGGCCGCACGGCGCAAGTCACGGGCAATCTGGCGATCAACGGCGTGACGAAGCCGGTCACGATGGAAGTGCGCTGGAATTATTCCGGCGCCCATCCGCTCGGCACGATCAACCCGGTTTTCAAGGAGATCTACGTTTCGGGCTTCTCCGCCACTGCGCAAATCCTGCGTAGCGATTGGGGACTGTCGCGGACCGTGCCGTTCATCTCCGACGAACTGCGCATCACGATTGAGTCCGAGTTCCATCGCAAGCAGATCACGTCGCCGCAACTGCCGCCGGAGCAGGCCGGCGCAGGCGCGCAGCCATTGCCCAACACGCCGCCGGTCGGCGTGCCTCAGGGGGAAATGCCCGCACCGTCGCAAGGCCTGACAGTGCCGCCGCCCGGAACGCCGGCTCCGCTGCCGCCGTCCGAAGGTGGCCCGCCGCACGCGACTGCTCCACCGCCGTCCGCCGGCCCGCCGCCGCCTCCGTCCGGCGAGATGCCGCCCGACGGCCTTGCGCCGTCGCCGCTGCCGGACGACTCGTTGGAGCAGGACGGCATAACCAATCCGGCGACCACGAACGAGCCGCTAGATCCCGTCGACGGTCTCGGCAACTAGCAGGTCGACGACGCTCCTCAAGGCAGCCTCCCGGTCGGCGCCCGCATCGCGGGCGGCATGATACGTCGCCACCTGCCGGTCGGCGCCGGTGCCGCGCCGCACGATTTGGCGTGCGTTGGCGATTTCCGCTTCGCAGCCGAGCGCGACGGCATCGGGCGCCAGCAACTCCAGCAGCTCCTCGATCAGGTCGCTGAAGGGAATGAGATCGCCCTTGCCGAAGTCGAACAAGCTGTCCTGCACGCCGTAACGTTGAGCACGCCAGCGGTTCTCTTCCAGCAGTAGCAGCGGATAGCCCCGCCACCGCAGGTTCAGGCTGCGCAGCCGGTACAGCATGCGCGCCAGGCACACGTAGAGCGCCGCGATCGTCATCGCGTCGTCGATGCGCGGACAGACGTCGGTGATGCGCAGTTCGAGCGTGGGGAAGCGCGCGGAGGGGCG
>JAKAXS010000099.1 GCA_021816505.1 Pseudomonadota bacterium | reverse complement strand
TTGGGTCTCACAAGTGGGCTCGACCCAACCTACGCCGCCCACTACGCCCCGCCCAGCCCCAACATCAGCCCGATGTTCTGCACCGCGGCGCCGGCGGCGCCCTTGCCGAGGTTGTCAAGGCGAGCAACAAGCACGGCCTGACGGTGTGCGTCGTTGGCGAACACGAACAGCTCGAGCTTGTCCGTATCGTTGAGCGCCAGCGCGTCGAGGCGGCCCTTGTGCGCCGCGGCCGGCTGCACCGTCACCTGCTTCGCAGTGGCGTAGTGCGTCGTCAGCGCCGCCTCGAGATCGGAAGCGCTGGGCTTGCCCGGCAGCGTGTCGAGATGCAACGGGATGGAGACCAGCATGCCCTGCCGGAAGTTGCCCACCGACGGCACGAAGATCGGCCGCCGCGTCAGCCGGCCGAACGCCATCAGCTCGGGAATGTGCTTGTGCTCCAGGCCCAGGCCATACAGCTCGAACAAGGGTGCGGAGCCGGCCTCGTAGGCTTCGATCATGCTGCGGCCGCCACCGGAATAGCCCGACACCGCGTTGACGGTGACCGGATAGTCCGCCGGCATCAGCCCAGCATCGACGAGCGGCCGGACGAGCGCGATCGCACCCGTCGGATAACACCCCGGATTGGCGACGTGCCGAGCTTGGCGAATGACGTCGGGCTGCTTCGCATCGAGTTCGGCGAACCCGTACGCCCAGCCCTCGGCCACGCGATGGGCAGTCGATGCGTCGACGATGCGCGGCGCGTCGCCGCCAAGGCTGTCGGCCAGCGCCACCGCATCCCGCGCCGCGTCGTCCGGCAGGCAGAGGACGATCAGGTCGACCTCGGCCATCAGGGCCTTGCGGGCCGCGGGATCCTTGCGCGCGGCCGCGTCGATGCTGCGAACGGCGAGCCCGTCCAGGCCGGCCAGCCGTTCGCGGATTTCCAGCCCCGTGGTGCCGGCTTCGCCGTCGATGAAGACCGTGGGCGTTGCCGCTTTGAAGGCCACGGCCCCCGATTTCGTCGAAGCCGCCGTCATGGCGCAGGCGCGGGGGCCGGCACGGGTGCGGGCACGTCAACTGCAGGCGCGAGCGTGGTTCCTTCCCGGATGTGCTGGGGAACGAGGTCGCAGAACGTGCCGTAGTTTTCGCACGCGAGCTGCGTGGTGCCCGAGTAGACCATGTCCGCCGCCACGTAGACGATGATGGCGAGGCCGATCCACGTGATCCACGGATACTTGACCAGCAGCGAAGCGATCATGCGCGAGGCGACCGCCATCAGGATGATCGCGATGGCGAGACCGATGACGAGAACGAGGGTCGAGCCCTTCGCCGCGCCGGCGACGGCCAGCACGTTGTCGAGCGACATCGACACGTCGGCGAGCGTGATCGTCCAGACCGCCGGCCAGAACCCGAGTTGCGGTCCCGATGCCGATGCCGTCTGATCGACGTCACCGCTTTCCGCGTGCTCGCCCGATACGATCTGCCGGTACATCTTCCAGGAGACCCAAAGCAGCAGCAGTCCGCCGCCGAGGATCATGATGCCGCCGACCGCAAGCAGCTGTGCCGTGATCGCCGCGAAGAAGATGCGCAGGCCGACGGCGGCCGCGATGCCCCAGAAGATCACCTTGTTGCGGATCGATTTGTCGACGCGTGACGCAGCGAGGCCGACGACGATGGCGTTGTCGCCCGCCAGCACGATGTCGATCATGATGATGTTGACGAGGGGAACCCAGTTCGCCCTGTACCATTCGGGTGAGAAGAGGTTTTCCAACTCCCCCTCGACGGACATGATCAAGTCCCACGCGCTCTGCAGAATATCCATCGCCCACAATCCTCAACGTTTCCCGGGGCTATGTGCCATTGGACCGCCTGCACCGCAAGGTCTGAACACCCGCGACCCATCGCGTCATGCCTGAAGCTCGGTAAACGGCCATGCAAATGGCAAGAAGCCCGCAACGTTTCCGCTGCGGGCTTCTCAGACCGATCTCAGTGAGCGCAATTAGCGCTTCGAGAACTGGAACGAACGGCGGGCTTTGACGCGGCCGTACTTCTTGCGTTCGACGGTACGGCTGTCGCGCGTGAGGAAGCCGCCCTTCTTCAGGACGCCGCGCAGCTCCGGCTCGAAGTAGGTGAGCGCCTTGGAGATGCCGTGACGCACCGCGCCGGCCTGGCCGGACAGACCGCCGCCCATCACCGTCACGTTGATGTCGTACTGCGTCGCGCGGTTGGCGGCGCTCAGCGGCTGCTGCAGCAGCATCTGCAGCACGGGACGCGCGAAGTACGTCTTGTAGTCCTTCGCGTTGACCTGGATCAGGCCCTTGCCCGGCTTGATCCAGACGCGGGCTACCGCGTCCTTGCGCTTGCCGGTCGCGTAGGCGCGGCCGAGCTTGTCGAGCTTCTGGACATGCACCGGGGCGTCTGCGGGCGCGCTGGTCTTGGCGCCTGAGCCCTTCAGTTCACCCAGGTCGCCGAGGGTTTTGCTTTCCTGCACCATCGCCCTACACCCTCACATTCTTGCGGTTCAGTTTGGCGACGTCGAGCTTCGCCGGATTCTGCGCGCCATGCGGATGCTCGGCGCCCTTGTAGATTCGCAGGTTGCGCATCAACTGGCGCTGCAGCGGACCGCGCGCCAGCATGCGGCCGACCGCCAGCTCGATGATGCGCTCGGGGAACTTGCCGTCGAAGATCTGGCGCGGCGTGCGCTCCTTGATCCCGCCCGGATAGCCCGTATGGCGGTAGTAGACCTTGTCTTCACGCTTGTTGCCGGTGAAGACGGCCTTGTCGGCGTTGATGACGATGATGTTGTCGCCGCAGTCGACGTGGGGCGTGTAGATGGCTTTGTGCTTACCCTTGAGGCGGGTGGCGATCAGAGTGGCGAGACGGCCGACGACGAGACCGTCGGCGTCGATCAGGATCCACTTCTTATCCACCTCGCCGGGCTTGGCGACGAAGGTTTTCATGAGGAAAAGTCCTGGTGTTGATGACCTCAGGCTCGTGCCTGGGGCGTGTTCGCATTCGAACTGGCGCGCGTATACGCGGTGTCGGGAGATGTAGTCAACATGGAATAGACGATACCAGAAAATAGCAAGAAAAACAGCATGTTAAAATACGGTAATATAAAACCTCAATAAGGTATCAAAATACCGCATAGCGATCGAGCGTTGGCCTGACCAGTTCTGACGGCTTGCCGCCTCGTAAATCACCTTACATCTGTCTCAACTCTTGCGTACCAAGGGACGTCGCGCAGTCGCGACTTCGCCAGGAGCTTTCCATGCGCCCCACCATTATCCGCTCAGGCCTCGTTTCGGCAGTGTTGCTCGCCATTGCCGCGATGACCGCCGGCGCGAACGCCCAACAGTTGAAGCAGATCAAGCTCACCGACAAACAGGTCGAAGGGTTCATCGCGGCGCAGGCGGACTTCGCCCCGCTGGCGGAAAAGCTCCGTGAAGGCGGCGAGAAGCCCGATCCCTCGCTCGCCGGGCAACTGGACGAGATCGCCAAGAAGCATGGGTTCGCCGATTTCAACGAATTCGAGGACGTGGGCGCGAATGTCACCGTCGTGCTCGATGGCCTGGACCCGAAGAGCGGCGCCTACACCGACCCCGTCGAGAAGATGAAGAAGGAGCGCGACGAGATCAAAGCCGACACCTCCATTCCAGAGGCGGACAAGAAGCTCGCGCTCGACGACCTGGAGCAGGAGATTGCCGCCGCGCAGCCGCTGCAGTTCAAGGAGAACATCGAGGTCGTGCAGAAGCATCGCGCGGCGATCGACAAGCTGGTCCCCGCACAGACGGACGAGGCGACGGAAGGCGCGGCGCCCACCGGCACGACTCCGGACAGCAAGCAGGCCGAATGACCGAGCCATCACGCCACGCCGAGCCGTCCCCGGCAAAAGACGCCGGACACGGCGATCTCGTCGGCATCGAGCGTCCGGAGCACGGCGTCGCCGTCCTGACGCTGGCGCAACCGCAAACGCGCAACAGCCTGTCGCTGGCGATGATCGAGGCCCTGCGCGTGGGCCTTGCCACGCTGAGCGCAGACACCGCCGTCAGCGCCATCGTGCTGGCCGCGCAAGGCTCCGTGTTCTGCGCCGGACACGACTTGAAGGAACTGACGTCCCACCGTGCGGACGCCGATGCCGGCCGCGCCTTCTACCGCCAAACCATGCAACGCTGCGCCACCCTGATGCAGGAGATCGTCGCGTGTCCCAAGCCCGTGATCGCGGCCGTCCAGGGCACCGCGACGGCTGCGGGATGCCAACTCGTCGCCACGTGCGATCTGGCGATCGCGGCCGAGAGCGCGCTGTTCTGCACGCCCGGCGTCAACATCGGCCTCTTCTGCTCCACGCCCATGGTGGGGCTGTCGCGCAACGTGCCGCGCAAGCGCGCAATGGAATTGTTGCTGCTGGGCGAGATGCTGCCCGCCGAGGAAGCAGCCGCCTGGGGCCTCGTCAATCGCGTCGTCGCGCGCGAAGACGTTCTCACCGAAGCGCTCGCGATGGCACGCAAGATCGCCGCGAAGCCGGCCGCGACCGTCGCCGTCGGCAAGCGCGCCTTCTACACGCAAGTCGAACAGCCGCTGGCCGAGGCCTATGATTTCGCCGCCGACGTGATGGTGCAGAACATGCTCCACGCCGACGCCGAGGAAGGCATCTCCGCTTTCATCGAAAAGCGGACGCCGCAATGGAACGCCTGACGACGCGATACATCGAGGGCTTATGAATCACGACAGCTACACCGACGCCTACATCAAGGACGTGCTGGCCGGCGCACGCGTCATCGCGCTGGTCGGCGCATCGAACAACGCGGCACGCGCCAGCCACGGCGTGATGAACTTCCTGCTGTCGCGCGGCCACAAGGTGATCCCCATCAATCCGGGATTGGCGGGCGGCCAGATTCTCGGCCAGCAGGTGCACGCCTCGCTCGCCGATCTTCCAGGCCCGGTCGACATGGTCGACATCTTCCGCAACACGGCGGCGGCGATCGGCGTCGTGCGCGAGGCGATCGCCGTGAAGGACCGCCTGCAGCTCAAGTCCGTCTGGATGCAGCTCGACATCCGCGACGATGCCGTGGCCGCGGAAGCCGAGGCAGCGGGCATCACTGTCGTGATGAACCGCTGCCCCGCCATCGAATACCGGCGCCTGGGCCTGTAGCGCCGCGCGCTTACTTCTTGTTGCGCGGATCGTCTTCGGGATTGATGTACTTCAGGTCGAACGGCCCGTTGCCGGTCACCTGCACGATCGTTTCCTCATCAAGCGACCACACGTAGTGCGCGTGGTTGGCCGGCAGAGCGAGCATCGAGCCCGCCTTCAGGATCTTGCCCTTCGACGTGTCGGCCTTCTCGCCCATGCCGCTTCCCATCGTGCCGCTCAACACGGTCACGGACTCGAACGCAGGATGCGTGTGCGGAGGCACGATGAAGTTCGGCGGGAACTTGGCGCGAATGATGAACAGGCCGGGCTTGCTCGGATCGCCGAGAATGACGACCGTCTGCCCGCCCTTCGGGAACGCAGGGTCGTCCTTGTAGACGATGTCTTCCGGCGTCAGTTCCTTCATCTCCTGCAGGTAGGCGTCGTCCTTCGCGAAGGCACAAGTTGCCATCGACAGCATCGCCGCGGCGATGATTGCTTTCCTCATGGTCGTCTCCTCGTTGATTGAATGGGATCGTTGAAGTTGATCGGTGGATGGAGCGCGGTGCCTGGCCACGCGCCTCTGACTCTGACTGTGACTACGGGCTTGGCGGCATAGCTTCGGCGGTTGCGGCTTTGCCGGAGCAGATCGGCGCTGCGAGATATCCGGCAACGTCCAACCGGTCTCGATCGGCCGTGGTGCCGGCGAGAGCCAGAACGGACGCCGCGCTCACCGCCGCAGCACACGCAACGGCGAGGATGGACCACGCGGCAGAGTGTGCGATGGCAATCCGGTACAGACGACCAAGTGGCCGGTGAATTCTGTTCGATAGGAAACGTCGCATCGTTGGGCCTTCGCTAGCGTTCCGGCGGTCGATAGGAGAAGCCTAAGAACGCCGCTTGCAGCCGGCCAGGGTGGACTTGCCTGCCCAGGTCCGGGCAATTTGCCCGACGAGGCCGTGGCCCCCCTTCACAGCCATTCCCCAGCCCCGTAGCCTGCGGCACGGCATTGAGCGAGGATGTCCATGGACCTGAAATGGCTCCTGGTGAGACGGATCACGTTGGTCGTTCTGGCGTGTCTGATCGCCGGAGCCGGGATCGCCGTCTATCAAACGGCAAGCGTGGCCAGGCAGCAGAACGTCACTCTGGCGGAGATGATGGGCCGGCAGCTCGAAGTGCAGCTGGGCCGCATCGGCCGCGCGCTGGACGGGCATCGGCGATTCTCCGATTGGGAAGTGGTGACGGGCTACGAACTGTACCCCGGGCAATGCGTGCAACTGCTGGGTACCGACGGCGCGCCCAGGCATTCCCGCTGCGCGGGCATCGACAGGGCGTCGGCTGCCGGCGTCCCCGACTGGTTCGTCGCCGCCTACAGCGCCGTGATCGACGGCGAGATGCCGGCTTCACATCCGGTCTCCTATCGCAGCACCCCGCACGGCACCGTGCTGGTATCATTCAGTCCTCAGGCAACCGCCGGCCGGGCGTGGGCGACGATCGCGCCGCTCGCCGTCTTCTCAGCCGCCTTCCTCGCGGTCTTGTTGCTGGTCACGTCGGTGGTGATCGACCGCGCGCTGCTTCCGGCCAAGGGCATTCTCGCGGGCCTCAACCGGCTCGCGCAGGGCGATCTTGCCTGCCGCCTTCCGCCATGCCGCCTGTCGGAGCTGAACCGCATCAGCGAGGTGTTCAACGCGCTGTCCGCCTCGCTCGCCAGCGCCATGTCGGAGCGCACCGAGCTGGCGCGCCGCCTCGTCGATACGCAGGAGCAGGAACGGCGTCATATCGCCCGCGAACTGCACGACGAGATTGCGCAGAAGCTCGCCGCGTTGAATGCACTCGCCGCGTGCGTTCGCAGCAGCGCGCAAAGCGGTGGCAGCGGCGTGCTGGACGAGGCGCGCGAACTCGAACAGATGTCGTCGGGACTGATGGTCTCGCTGCGTCGCACGTTGACCTACCTGCGCCCGCAGGAGATCGACGACCTTGGTTTGATCCCGAGCCTGCACGCCCTGGTGGCGCAACAGAACGAGCGCGCGCGCGGCAGCACCAGCTACCGCATCGAAACGCGTGGTGACATGGAACGGATCGGCGCGGATACCAGCGCACACGTCTACCGCATCGTGCAGGAGGCGCTCACCAACGCCTCGAAGCACGCCAACGCGCGCAACGTCACGGTCAACCTCAGCCAGGTGCCGGAGCAGGGGAGGGAGCAGATCAGGCTCTCGGTGATCGACGATGGGAGCGGTTCGCCGCACGAGGAGCGCGTTGCCACCTCGCTTCATTCCGGCATGATTGGCATGCGCGAGCGCGTGGTGGCTTTGAACGGGACGTTTCAGGCCGGCCCGCTGGCGGAAGGTGGCTTCGGGCTCCGCGTCGAGTTTCCCGCACTCCAGCCAGCTCTTCAGCCCGCTCTTCAGGGAGGCGCGTGATGGCTGCGAACATTCGCGTCCTGCTCGTGGACGATCACGCCATCGTCCGCGAGGGCTATCGCCGGCTGATGGAGAAGCAGCCCGGCATCGAGGTCGTCGCGGAAGCGGAGAACGCCGCCGCCGGATACCAAGCCTACAAGGCCAGCAGCCCGGACGTCGCGGTGGTGGATATCTCGATGCCCGGACGCGGCGGCATCGATCTCGTCCGCCAGCTCCGCCAATGGGACCCCGACGCGCGCGTTCTCATCTTTTCCATGCACGCGACCGCCGCTTACGCGCAGCAGGCGTTTCGGGCCGGTGCGAAGGGATATGTCACCAAGAGCAGTCCGCCGGACATCCTCGTGAGCGCCATTCGCACGGTCTACGCCGGGCGCCCCGCGATCTGTACGGAAAACAGTCAGGTGGTTGCGGCGAGCCAGCTGTGCGACGACGTTTCCGCGATGAAGGATCTGTCGCCGCGCCAGTTCGAAATCCTGCGCATGATCCTCGACGCCAGAACGACGGAGGAAATCGCCACGGCCTTCAACCTCAGTCCGAAGACGGTCGCGAACCATCATTACGAGATCAAGTCCAAGCTTGGTGTGCGCTCGGACATTGAACTCGTCTATTTCTGCATGCGGCAGGGGCTGCTGCCGTCACTCGCGGTTCCCGGCGCCGTATAGCGCCAGGCGATCACGGGCCGAGCGTTTGGCGATGAAGGCCGGGTTCGGCGCCGGCCGGGGCAGCCATCGACAACGCGACATCGCAGCCGAGTGCGGCGACGGCCAGCATGACGGCCATGATCGGCATGAACTTGTCGGCGATCTTCGACGGTGCGCGCGCGACGGTTTCGGATGACATG
>JAKAXS010000098.1 GCA_021816505.1 Pseudomonadota bacterium | reverse complement strand
TCCGATCGGGCGTCGGCTGCCGTGAATAATCCACCGTGCCGAAGACGACGATCTCGCTACCGGTGAAGCTGGCGGTGACTTCGATGTTGTGGGCTGAGACATCCGCTTCGACCTTCTCGGGCGGCATGCCGTCGGCGCGGGGTACCGCTGGCGCCGGAGGCGTGATGGGCGCGTTGGCGCCTGTCTGGATCTCGGTCGATTGCGCGGTGAGCCACAACTCGGCCTGGGCGGCAGGCGTGCACGGCAGTGCCAGCGCCAGAAGAACCGCCAGCCGTGCGAAGCAGCGACGGGCGGTCATCACAAATCTCCCTTCAGGCGATCGAGGGAGAACAGCTCGGCCGGTGTCACGACGAGGTCGATGCCGATGCGGACGCAGACCAGAAGCACGAGCGCGGCGAGCATGAAACGTAGCTGCTCGCCTTTCAGCTTAGAGCCCGCGCTGGCACCGGCCTGGGCGCCGATGACGCCGGCAAGGATCAGCATCGCCGCCAGAACGATGTCGACGCTGTGGTTGGACCACGCATGCATGATGGTCGTCGCCGCGGTCACGAAGACGATCTGTAAGAGCGAGGTGCCTATGACGACGCTGGTCGGCATGCGCAGGAGATAGATCATCGCCGGCACGAGGATGAAGCCGCCGCCGACGCCCATGATCGCGGCCATGAAGCCGACGAAGGCGCCGATCATCAGCGGCGGCACCGCGCTGATGTACAGCTTGGAGCGGTGAAAGCGCATCTTCAGGGGCAAGTGATGCACCCAGCCGTGCTGTCCCGATTGGCGGTGCGATAGCACCGTGCCGGCGCGGACCTTGCGCATGGCGTTGGCGCTCTCGATCATCATCAGGCCGCCGATGACGCCGAGAAAAAGGACGTAGCAGAGCGCAACGACCAAATCGAACTGACCTGCCGCGCGCAGGATGCGCACGATCTGCACGCCGATGACGCCGCCGAAAATGCCGCCTATGAGCAGCACGCCGGCCATCTTGATGTCGACGTTGTTGCGGCGGTACTGGGCGAGTGCGCCAGCCACGGACGAGGCCACGACCTGGGCGCCGCCGGTGCCGACCGCGATGGCCGGCGGGATGCCGGAAAAGATGAGGAGGGGCGTCAACAGGAAGCCGCCGCCGACGCCGAACATTCCCGAGATGAAGCCGACCGCCCAACCCATTCCCAAGAAGACCCACACGTTCGCGGACATCTCGGCAATGGGCAGATAAATGTGCATCGGGCGTTTCTGAACCGTTCTGCGTTCTCAGAAAAGCTTAAGCAGCCAGCGTGCCGAACGGCACGGTGGACGAGCGAGTCGCTGATGGCCGGTAAATGAACTTTACGCTTGAGAGCATAACGTCTTATGACCGGTTTGTCTCTTGTCACATACGCCTATGACACGAGGCTATGTGCGGCCGGTTAATTGGATGAGGATTGCCGCCTCTTCCACTGTTCGCCGGCGAGACGCGCATCGTTGGCGAGCGCGATTTGCGGCTTGCCCTGGAACGATCGAACCTCGTTCTCGGCGGCCGCCAACGCGTCGGCGCTCAATTGCGACTTCACCGTCTCGCGCCGCTTGATGGCTTCCTTGTCGCCATTGCGAGCGGCCAGGGCAAACCAGAAGTACGCGCTCTTGGGATCCTTCTCGACGCCGAGGCCGTTTTCGTAGAGCACCGCGAGGTTGAACTGGCTGTCGGCGAGATTGTACTGCGCGGCTTCGGTGAACCAGCGCAGCGCGTCGGAATAATCGGGTTTGGCGTCGGTCCGGTTGGTGCTGATCACGGCCATGTTGTGCATGGCTTTGATGTTGCCCTGCTCGGCGGCGCGCATGTACCAGATGCGCGCGCGTGCGGCGTCCTTGTCGACGCCCAGGCCGCGCTCATAGTGCGTGCCGAGGCGGTACTGCGCCTGCGCAAAACCGTGCGATGCGGACCGCTGATACCACTGGATCGCGGCCTTGAAGTTCTGATCGATGCCTTTGCCTTCGGCCAAGCGCGCGGCGACTTCGAATTGTGCGGAGGGGTCGCCCTCGGCGGCGGCGCGACGCAGGGTCAGCGGCCCGACGGTTGCCGGAGGCAGCTCGATGCGGCCTTGCTCCGCCATCTCCGTGGCTACGACCGCGGCCGGCAGCGAAATCGAGTCGGTCGGGAAGGCGTTGGTCTCGCGGTCGGCCGTTTCCAAGGCGCGCGGCGGTTGTGAAATCGGCGGTTCGCTGGCAAGCGCCTGGCTGGCTTCGGAATGACGGTCCAGCGGCTGCTGCGGCGCGGGCTCTTCCGGCGGCAATGCGTAGCTCACTTGTTCCGGCGTGCTGGCTGCCGGACGCATCACGAGATAGAGGAACATGCCGTTCAGCGGAATCATAAAGCCCTTCGCCGCTACCGCGAGCTGCTTCGACGTCGGCTGCATGAGCTTGTCCAGCAACGAGCGTGGACGCCGAGCCGGCGGTCTTTGGGCCGCCGGTTGGGCAGGAGGATTGCCGCCGTTCTCAGGCATCGGCTGCGTGGGCATGCGTGCCCGTTCGGCCTCGGCGATGAAGTTGCGCCGTATCTGCACGATGGACGATTGCAGTTCCTGCGGCGTCGCGCCCTCGTGGTGGTGGGGCTGGAGCTGCGCGACGCGGGCCAATTCGGTGTGGGCGATGTCGTCTTCGAAATCGATGAAGAAGTTGTCGTGCGGCGCTATCGACGTGGGAGCGGAGGCGGCCTGTACGTGCTGCTGAACCGGAGCATGATCGGCGGGTTGCTGAGCGCGGTCCGGCGCTTGCGCCGGCACGTGCGCCGGTTCGTCGATGTGATGTGCAGCAAGCGGTTCTGCGTGGGGCGCGGACAACTGCTGATCGTGCGGTTCCGCATGTTCGGCAGCGACCACCTCTTCGGCGTGACCCGTTTCGATGGCCTCGATGCGATCCAGGACGCGGATCATGGCCTGTTGAAGGGTATCGAGCATCACGACGGTATGCTCTTCCGTGTGCTGGCGCTCTGAGACCAGGCGCTGCAACAATTCGGTCAGCTGGGCTACGCCAGCTGCATTCGCGGCATGATCGGCATCGTGCTTCGGCGCGGGCGCGGCCGGCTTCGACTCGATCGCCTTTTGCCGCTCCATCAAGGTGCGGATCTGAGCCTCGACGCTGTCGAGGCGAGAGAGCTCGTTGCGGATGTAGTCGACGTGCTCGTCGATCTCCGCAATGTGCGTTTCGATCTGCTTGAGCGTGTCCGAGCCGTTGGTCGCCTGCGTCGTCACGGTCGTGAGAGCCGTTTCGATGCGGTTTTCAAGGCTGTCGAAGCGCGCGTCGAGACCGCCGGACTGATTGGCGGCCATCATTTCGGAGATGCGCGCGGCAATGTCGTTGAAGCGGCCTTCGAGCCACGTGCGATCTGACGGCTGTTCGGCGGCGGGGACGAGCGGCTGTGGTGCCGGCCGCGAGGGGTGGAACGGTTCGAGGTGTCGCGCCGCAGCGCGTGCCGGAGCGTAGGACTCGAACTGCTCGAAGTGGCGCGCGAAGACGTCGGCGGATTCCGTATCCCAGGGCTCGCGCGCACGTGCCGGAGCATGATCGATGACGTCGAACGGATCGACGTCCTGCGGATAGGCTTGCGCGCGCGTCTTCTCGATCGCGCGTGATGCGGCAGCCTTTGCGGCTTCGACGGCCTTGGCGAGACGCGCTGCCTCGGAGGCTGCGTCTTCTTCCGCTTTGCGGCGCGCGGTCTCGATCGCTTCGGCTTCGGCCTTCAGCTTGGCTTCTGCTTCCGCTTGCCGCGCGGCCTCAGCTTCCGCCTCGCGCCGGGCCGTGTCTTCTGCACGCTGCCGTGACGTCTTCGCGAGCGTGTCGAGCGCCGCCAGCTTGGACTGCATCTTTTCGATGATGTCGGCGTAGTTGCGATCGGCGAGATCGACGCGGTCCGAGATCTCGGACAGCATCTCCTGCAGGGCGCCCGCAACGGCTGGCGCATCATTCTCGTCGATGTCCGGCTGCGGCTGACTTTGCGCGGTTTCCATTACAAGTGCGGTCCTACAGGCCACTCGAAAGCTACGTCTTGCGACAACGAGGGAAGGCATCGGCAATCGGTTGCGATCGACGCGCCGAAGCGTCCTGAGGCCCCCCTCACTCAATGCCGATGAGACGGCAAGTCATCCGATTCGGAAACGAATAAGTGCCAGTTATGCCAGAACTTGAACAAGGACAGCCGCCGTTTCGGGCTTGTCTGTGCCTTCGGCGACACGAGCGCTCAGGGGGCTGCGCGCGCCATGATTCGCGACGGGTTGCGGTTTATGCTGTGGATCTGCTGATCAAGGAGCCCGAATGATGAAACCTTTGGGAACGATGGTGGGAGCCGCACTGCTGTTGGCCGCGGGGCCAAGCTTCGGCGCCGATACGTCCGGCCGCTTTACGATGTCGCCAACGGACGGTGGCTTCGTGCGGCTGGATACGCAGACCGGGGCAATGGCGCTGTGCACGAAGAAGGACGCCGACTGGTCCTGCGCGGACATGCCGGAGAGCGCTGATGCGAGCCGCAAGCGCATCGAGACGCTCGAAAGCGAGAACCGGATGCTGAAAGACGAAATGAAACGGATGGACGAGGTGCTGGGACACGGCACCACGGGGCCGGACGGCACGCCGCCGAAGGCGTTCGCAATGCCGGACGAGAAGGACGTCGACAAGGCGTTCGATTACATCGAATCGATGATCAAGAAATTCCGTGAACGCGTGAAGAAGCTGGAAGAGCAGGAGGGCGGTGCAGGGACGCCGCTTTAGCCAAAATATGGCGCGCCGGCCGTGGCTGCCGACCAAAAGAAAACGGCGACCGGGGTTACCCGGCCGCCGCGAAACTCACTTACAGGTGGAGATCGTTAGATAACGTCGATCTCTGCCGGCAGGTAGCTCGTGACCTCGAGGCCAACTTCCTGCTCGCGAACCTGGGGCTTCATCCAAACCTTCATGATTTCCTCCTCAGAATTAACTGGTGGGACACGATCATCGTGCCCGCGTGAACCTGATATAGGGAATGCCATCATCAATGCCAATCGAACTTCCTATCGCGGTCGATCACGTTTTCTTATGCTCACGTGAGTGATAAGTGACCGGTTCGTGATCGCGCTTAAAGGGATCTCACGAACGCGATGATGGCGTCGCGCTCAACCTTTGAAAGCGCTGCGTATGCATCGCGCGCGGCCTGCGCTTCGCCGCCGTGCCACAGGATCGCTTCCTCCACACCGCGCGCGCGACCATCGTGCAGCAGGAATTCATGACCGCTCACCTGCTGCGTGAGGCCGATGCCCCACAGCGGAGCGGTGCGCCACTCATTGCCATCCGCCGAGCCTTCCGGCCGATTGTCGGCAAGGCCCTCGCCCATGTCGTGCAGCAGCAAATCGGTGTACGGCCAGATCGTTTGCTTGGACAGCTGCGGCTGGTCCGGCACCTCGCCCGTGACGAACGAGGGCTTGTGACAACCGGCGCAACCGATGTCGTTGAATATGGCCTTGCCGGAGAGAACGACCGGGTCCTTCTCGTTCCTGCGGCGCGGCACCGCGAGGTTTTGCGTGTAGAACGTCACGAGGTCTAGAAACTGGTCGCTGACTTCCACGCCGTCGGTCAGGTCGGACGCGCCGTCCGGCGCGCCGCGGCAGACGGGCTGCTCCGCGGTGCAGTCGCCGTAGCCCTGGCGATGCAGCGTCGTCGACAATCCCAAGTCTCCGGAGAATGCGTCGGCAGCCTGCAGGCGAACGCTGACGTTACCGGCCTTCCACCCGAACCGGCCAAGCACGACCTTGTTTTCCGTCAGCGAGAACACGTCGCTCGGCTTGCCGCTGATGCCGTCGCCATTCGCGTCCGGGGGGTCGGCGAGCGCTCGGATGTCGGCCTCGGGGATGGCTTCGAGCAGGCCCATGCCGATGACCTGAGGCGACAGGCGCGGCGACAGCATCGTTCCGGGCGCGAGAGGGCCATAGCGCAGGTTCACGATCGAGTAGGCCGGCTTGCGCAGCGTGACGACCGTACCATCCCCCAGCGTGACCGGCAGATCCGTGTAGTCGATGCGCATCTGCCCCTCTTCGGGAACGTGATGCACGCCGATGTTCTGCAGCTGTCCGCCATAGGTCGGCTCGTTGACGACATTGATGCGCCGCTCCGCCAGCGCGCGCTTCTGTTCCTCGGTTTGCGGCGCGATCGACAGCCGGAGGAACATGGACGTGGCAATTTCGTCGGGCCAATGCGCGGCCGGCGGCCGTCCGCGACCATCCTTCAGGTGGCAGTTCTGGCAGCCACGCGCGTTATAAAGCGGCCCGAGGCCGTCGGAGGCGTTGTTGGAAGACGGTGCCGACACCCACAGCTTGCGAAAGATGGCGTTCCCCACCTTGAAGCTCGCCTCGCCCGCAAGGCCGATTCCTTCCGAGAATTGCGAGAAGGCATCGCGCGTGGTCGCGCCGCGTTCGGTGGTGGCGGTGCCGCCAGGAAGCTCCTCGCCGGGTTCAAAAGTAGCCGGCGCGCGCAGCGATGGGGCAGCTGCCACGCTCCACGTAGACATGCCGAGGCCTGCGGCTAGCGGGCTCGCCGCCGCCAGGCCGATCAGGACCGCAAACCGGCATGTGCTCGTCATTCAGGTCAGCTATGGCGTGGCTTTTTCGGGTGCGTCGAGACTGTCCGATCCTTGGAACCTGATCGGTTTCAGGTCGAGCACGGCAATGGCACGCTCGAGGTCCTTGGCCTGTGCGATCAGCGCATTGATCGCATCCTGCACGACGGCGTTGCCCGCCGTATTGCCCTGCCCGATCAGCTGATCATACGCCTCGCCGCCCTTGGCGCGGTCGACGATGACGGTCATCTTCTGCATCGTGGCATCGAGCGCGGCGCGCATCTTGGCGTCGGTTTCGGCCGATTTCGCCTTGATGAGATCCGACACGGACGGGCCGCTGACAACGCTGCCGTCGATGCGCGTATAGCTGCCGAGGTAGACGTTACGGATGCCGAGCGCATCGTAGTAGTGCGCGTAGTGCGTGTTGTCGGAGAAGCAGTCGTGCTCTTCCTCCGGATCGTGAACGAGCAGGCCAAGCTTCATGCGCTCGCCGGCGAGTTCACCGTAAGACAGGCTGCCGAGGCCATTGAAGAGCATGCTGAGGCCGTTGTCCGGGTTCACGTCGACGACCGCCTTGCGCGCTGCGCCGCCATCCTCCCATTGCTTGGTCATGGCCGCGAGATCGTCGAGCAGCAGCTGCGTGACGGTGCGTAGATAGGCGATGCGGCGCTCGCAGTTGCCGCCGGTGCAGTTTTTGGTGTCGAAGTCGGTCGCGGGACGATCGCCGGCGCCGGGTCCGGTGCCGTTCAGATCCTGGCCCCAGAGCAGGAACTCGATGGCGTGATAGCCGGTCGCAACGTTCGCTTCGACGCCGCCGGCCTCCTGCAGCTCGTCCGACAACAGGGCGGGCGTGATGGTGCTGGCGTCGATTGTCTTGCCGGCGATCTTGAGCGAGGGGTTGGCGATGACGTTGGCGGCGTAGGCTTCGTTTTCGGGATTGTCGCTGCCGTATTCGCCGGACACGTAATCGATCAGGCCTTCGTCGAGCGGCCAGGCATTCACGCGCGGTTCCCAATCGTCGACGATCTTGTTGCCGAAGCGATAGGCTTCCGTTTGCATGTAGGGAACGCGGGCCGCGCGCCAGGCGTCGCGAGCGGCCGATAACGTCTCAGGGGCCGGCTTGGCGACGAGAGCTTCGATCGATTCGCTCAGTTTGCGGCCTGCAATGAGCGAATCACCATACCCGGCAGCGGCGATGTCGGCGTAGGTCTTCAGCACCGCTTGCGGCGTGACGTCGGCACGGACGGCGATCGGGAACGGCACGGCGGCCAGAGCGGCCAACCCCAAGGCTGCCCCCAAAGCGCCGGGGACCAAAAGTTTGCGCAGAGCTGTCACGCGCTATCTCTCCTTGAATGGCTGCTTGCAGGGCAGATGACGTACTGCCGGCAGATTTGCAAGACGGGCGGCTTGTTACACCCCGGTGCAAATCGATCCATCCCCACGCGCTGCATCTTGCCAGCCGCGGCTTTTTATGTAGAAAACTAGCGTCAAGAATTTGACACCGTTGGGCGACAGATATCCGGTACGTAGATGACGGCGCGGGAAAATCTTGCACTTGACCTGAGACGGTGGGAAAATAGAACTATTCCAAACTCTGGAGCGATTGCCAGCCATGCGCCTGAACAAGTCGACTAGCCACGCAATCCGGATCTTGATCGACTGCACCCAGGCCGGCGAAGAGCTCGTCAAAGCCGCAGAGATCTCGCGCCGGCTGGACATCACGCCGCAAAACACCTTTAAAATCGTGCACTTACTCTCGCGCGCCGGGTTTATCGAGGCTGTTCGCGGGCGGCACGGCGGCGTCAGGCTGGCCAAGCCGGCTGGCGATATCCGAGATCGGAA
>JAKAXS010000097.1:6295-8402 GCA_021816505.1 Pseudomonadota bacterium | reverse complement strand
CCCATCGCCTTCAATCGCGCAGGACCAATCCTGCCAGGAGGCGAACATGATCCAGCTCATCACCGCCGATCGCTACGGTGCGTTCCTCCTCGACCTCGCCGAAATGCACCGGCTCCGCTACCGGATTTTCAAGGAGCGTCTGGGCTGGGATGTGCAGGTCAGCGGCGACATGGAAGCCGACGAATTCGATGCGTGCCGGCCCGCGTATCTTCTGCAGAAGGATCTCGATGGCCGAATTCAAGGGTGCGTGCGGCTCCTGCCGACGATCGGCCCTACTATGCTCCGCGAGACCTTTCCGGCGCTCCTGGATGGCGGACCGGCGCCGGCGTGTCACACGGTCTGGGAAAGCAGCCGGTTCGGCGTCGAGCTCGGCTCGCGGGCCGAAAAGACCGGGCGCAGCATCGCGCGAGCAACGTTCGAGCTTTTCGCCGGCATGATCGAATTCGGCTTGATGCGCCAGCTCACGGACATCGTCACGGTGACGGATGCGCGGATGGAGCGGATTCTGTGCCGCGCGAACTGGCCACTGCGGCGGCTCGGCTCGCCGAGAGCGATCGGCAAGACCTTGGCGGTCGCGGGTTATCTTGAAGTCTCCCGCCAGCGGCTGGCGCGTGTCCGCGAGGCCGGATGTCTTTCCGACGCGGTGATCCGTATGCCAAGCGGCGATCCCAGCCCTACCGGTCCCGGCGGGGTGATCGGGGCCGCCGCATAAATTGCGATTGGCAGCCGGCGGCATCGGTCAAGAGCCAAGTGGTTCGTGCGTCACACCGGCCCCGGCTGCCCGTCTCATCGCGGCAAGCGTCTGGTAGCGTTTGCATGGGGTGCCGATCATGGAGATCCGCGATCTCATGTATCTCGAGGCGTCGGCGACCGCCGGCAACTTCACGCGGGCGGCCAAGTCACTCGGGATCAACACTTCCACGGTGAGCCGTCGGGTCGGACGATTCGAAGATGAGGTCGGCCTCGCTCTTTTCGAACGCGGGCATGCGGGCGTTCACCTGACGTCCGGTGGCAAGACAGTGCTGCCGCATATCCGCCGTGCGCTGGCCGAACTCGCCGCGATCAGGCGGGCCGGCGAGCAGAACGGCAATGGCCTTGTCGGCGAAGTGCGTCTGGCGGTGCGCATGCCTCCGGTGGGCGAGCCTTTGCGTGAGCTGCTCTACATCTGGCGTAAGCGGCACCCCGAGGTGGGGCTCACCGTTTCGGAAATGAACGAGGGAGAGATCGAGACTGCCATGCGGGAGCGCCGGATCGATCTCGCACTGGTGCCGCGGCATACACTATGGCCGGACGCGGCCTCGGTGCCGCTCTATCGGGAGCGGCTGCTCGCGGCGATCCCGTGCGAGCACCCGCTCCTTGAGCAGGAGGCGCTCGATTGGGAAACCTTGCGCAGGGAAACCTTGCTGGTGCAAGGATGGGACAACAGCCAGTCGGCGCGCGCATTTTATGCGTTGCTGATGGGATGCGGCATTCGCTTCCAGACGCATGCCGGCAGCAAGCAATGCGTACTTGCGCTGGTTGCGGCCGGATTCGGCGTGACGCTCGTCACCAGGAGCCAATCGGAGGTCTCGGTCCCCGGTGTCGCCTATCGGCCGATCCGCGAGGAGAATGCCTGGGTTCAAACCGAGCTTGCGTGGCGCCCGGAAGCTGAGGATTCGACGGTCGGCCGTTTCGTTGCCTTCATGCGCGATGAAGCGCGCTCACGGGAGCTTTTCTGAGTCCGATCTTGGCGGCTGCGGTCGCGGCGGCGCCGATCGCGTGCGCCGCAGTTTCGCAAATGCGCGATCCGTCGCCATGAACCGTGCCAGCATCGGGCCGATCAGCTTCGCCGGCTCGGTGACATTCTGCCCGGTTTCGCCGCTCAGAATCTTGGCGTAGGCGACGAGGTCGCGATGAACGGGAGCCGGGAGTTCGACCGTCAACTTGACCGGCTTGTCATCTTCGATCGCACCGAGCTTGAGCTTTGTCATGTCCGGGCTCCTCATCCGCGATAGGGTTTCAGCACGAGATCGCGCGTGACCAGGACGCGGACCGGAAATCCCGGCCGGATCGTGATCGTCGGCTGGATGTTGAGCGACCGGCTCACGACCCGCTCACCCGCCTCGTT